>NZ_BAABIL010000054.1:0-37959 GCF_039542765.1 Kineococcus glutinatus | reverse complement strand
CCCGACGCTGACGGCCGTGACCGGACCGGCGCCGAAGCGGCGGGTCAACCGCTCCGAGGCCAGGCTGGAGAGGATGGTGCCACCGGCGATGATCGTGGTGATGATGCCGGCGAAGGCCACCGGGACGTCGAGGTCGCGGTGCATGACCGGCCAGCCGGCCCCGACCAGGGAGTCCGGCAGCCCGAGGCTGACGAAGGCGATGTAGATGATCGCCAGGAGGAGCGAGTACACGGCGGGGAGCTTCGCCTTTCGCGGGGCGCGCGGGTGGTGGGCGCGAGGGTGCGCGGCCATGGTGGTACGAGCGTACACAATCTGTGGACGTCCGTACACACCTCGGTGTAGGGTCGCCGCCGTGAGCGTGGACCACTTCGCCGGCGACCCCGCTCGCGCCATCCGGACCACCGAGCGGACCGTCGGGTGATCCGATGAGCGTGCGAGAACGCGCGACCGGCTCCCGGCTCGGTCGCCGCAACGACCCCGATCGGCGCGACCGGATCATCGACGCGTGCCTGGAGGTCGTCTCGCGCTCCGGTGTCGCGGGCACCTCCCACCGCAAGGTCGCCGCCCGGGCCGGCGTCCCCCTGGGTGCGATGACGTACTACTTCGAGGGCATGGACGAGCTCTTGGAGGAGGCCTTCGCCCGGTTCGCCACGAGCATCGGCGACAGGTTCGAACGCCGCATGGCCGCAGCCGCCGACACCGACGCCGCCCGGGACGCGGTCGTCGCGCTCATCCTCGAGGACGTCTTCGGCGACGAGCGCGAACTGGTCCTGTCCCACGAGCTGTACACCCTCGCCGCGCGCGAGCCGGCCTACCGCTCGATCACCACCGGGTGGATGCGACGCAGCCGCACCGCCCTCGAGCGCCACTTCGACCCGCTCACCGCACGCATGCTCGACGCGCTCATCGCGGGCCTGACCATCCACCGCGCGCTGGACGCCCAGGCTCGCGACCCGTACGAGGTCCAGGTCGCCGTCACCCGGATCACCGACCTCGGTGGTCGGTCCGGCTAGGGCTGCAGGTGCCGGTGGAGGAACGAGGCGACCGGTTCGGGCGCGGGACGCCCTGAGGTCTTTCCTGCGGATCATGGCGGCGTTTGGGCTCAGCCGGTCCATCGAACCTCGCCGTCCACGACGCTTGCGGTGGGACGCGGGCCAACGGCTTGAGCGACACCGGCTGAGGCGTGGTGCTCGGGGTGGACGTGGGTGACGGGCGTGGCCACGCCGCGCTGGCGCAGCCAGGTGGCCATCGCGAGGGATGCCTCATGCGCGTACCCCTGCCCCTGGTGACCGGTGGCGACGACCCACGCGACCTCGGCTGTCGTTTCTCCCGCTGTGCCGCAGGAGACGGTGGCCTGGACGGTTCCGATGAGCTGGGCGGTGTCGAGTCGACGGAGCATCCGGTTCAGCCAGCTCTGCTCGGAGTCCTCGGAGTGGCCCACAACCTGGCGCTGGTGGCGAGCGCGCAGTTCGTCGACGCTCGCCGGCGTGCCACCGATGTAGGTGTGCAACGCCTCGTCGTCGACAGCGACTGCCGCTTCGCTGGCATGCTCGACCTGCAAGGGCTCCAGCTGCAGACGTCGGGTGCGGATCGGCTCGGCCGCGAGATGACCGTCCATCGGGGCAGGGTGGGACCCTGCCCAGGAGTCACCGCAGGTGGAGCACGACGCAGGCGATGATCACGTCGCCGGGGGATCAGGCGGCGCGCTTGGCGTAGCGGGTGGCGAAGGCGCGGAACTGCTTCAAGCGGTCGGTGCAACGCCCCACGACGCTGCGCTGGCGGTAGATCTCAGGGTCGAAGGCCGGGGGCCGACCACCAGCGGGGCCCTTGGCCTCACGGCGGGCGATCTGGTCGCTCTTCCCCGCGATGGTGGCCTTGATGCCTCTGCGGCGCGGCGCCTGCCGCGTCGGGCGGTGCGCGCAGGCCTTGTCCGCGACGACCCGTTCGACGGCCTCGGCCACGATCCGCTCCCAGGTGCCGTCCGCGGTCCACTTCCGCAGCCGCTCATGGGCCGTCTTCCTCACCCACCCCGTGGGAGGTACCCCCAGGCCCGTAGCGTTCGGGCAGGTCCCGCCACGGCGAACCGGTGCGCAGCTTCCACGACATCGCGTTGATGACCTGGCGGTGCTCACGCCATCGCCCACCGCGCTGCCCCATCGGTGATAGCGGTGGCTCGATCTGCGCCCACGCCTTGTCGGTGATCTCTCCCCGGCCCACTCCACCCACCAGGCCACGGTGACGCACCTGCAAGATCCGCAGGACAGGCTAGAACAGCTCTTCGAGGTTGGTCACCCGTTCGCCGTGACGGATGTTGTGGGCCGCGAGCACGGCAGCGGTGAGGACCGGCAAGGAGACGTCCGCGGCGGAACGGGGTGATGTGATCCCCGACGTGTGCTCATAGTTGAACACGATCACGTCCAGGAAGGCGGGTCGCTCCAGACGACGTCGGTCGAAGAGGAACTGCAGGGCCTCGGTGATCGCCGGATACGGGGTGTGCTGTGGATCCTTCAACCAGCTGCGGAGGTCCGTCTCGGGAACGCTGAAGTCGATGCCCATTGCGAGCATGTCGGCGAAGTTGTCGCGCTCGACGAGGGGTTGCGTGACCGACATCGACTCGGCTGTCACGACGTGAGGGCCGTGCCAGCGGAAGTTCTCGTCGCGCCAGTAGAAGTCGAAGCCCGCCTGATCCGAGGCGCGAGCAATCATTTCGAGGTTGCCGTGCTCGCCTCTTCCGAAGCGGGACTGGATGACCGAGACCTCGTCGTAGACCTTGTCGCCGATGAGACCTGCGTACTTCCAGCCGCCTTCCCACGACGCGGGCTGACCAGTGTTGCCGCCGTTGTCGCGCCAGAGGTGGTGGATTCCGCCGCGCTTGGCCGCGCAGAGCAACTCGAGATTGCCGAAGTGGTTGTGCTCGAAGGGGAGCAGCGATGTCTCTTCGTCGAGGTCGTAGTCGCTCTGCAAGAGCGCAGGACGACCGCGGAACGGGCGGAGCTCTTGGGCGTTCGGCTCGACCGGGGTGGTGAGCGACACGCCGCCACGCCAGGCGCGTGTCCCGGGTGGGGTGCCCAGGAGATCGTCCTCGTTCCACACGAAGACCGTCAGTGCGCCCTCGGTCGACGTCGCCGCCACGAGCACATCGCCCATGATCAGGCCGACTTCCGCGGCGCTTTCCTGCATCTCCTTCCACGACCATGCTTCCACTGCTGGGCTGTGCAAGCAGGTGAGTGCGAGTCCGACGCCCACGAACTGGCGGTCCCGCAGCAGCCCGGGAAAGTGGTCGTCGCGCCCCAGCCGCGTCGCCGGTCGCCAACCGGGACGCAGCAGGTCGGGGTCGTCGTTGTCGCACACGAGCAGGCTGAAGCCACCGCTCCTGTTCGGCACTGCCGCCCAGAACTGGTTGTGGAGATGGGTCTCGAGATCGAAATCGAGGACGCCCTGTTTGAAGTGGGCGCCGGTGAACGTCAGAGCCGGCACGCCTGTGACGTCTCTGGCGAGTTCGCCCGCGCGGTGCCAGCGGAACTGCCCGCCGTTCTCGCGGAACCAAAGCTCGAACTCACCCGTGTCGCGGACCGCGACGACTTCGAAGTTGCCCATCCTCGTGGTGGTGACGAACTTGTTGAAGCCCTCGGTGATTGATGCGCCCAGGTACCTGCCGTCGCCGAAGACGATGGGCCCGTGCCAGCGGAACCGCGACTCGTCGTTGTCGCGCCAGAAGTACGCGAGACCACCGTTGGGCCAGGGGATGACGACCTCGAAGTGGCCGCTCGTCCCGCTCCTGCTCTGGATGAGGGCGCCACCGGTCGGCGACGCCTTCGGACGGTCGGGCCAGTCGAAAGCCATGCGCTACCCCCTCTACATGTGGCCGTTGGACGGCCAGGGCGAGCTGTTGAGGGCTTCGTTGCGGTCGATGGACCGGAGTGGTGGCTGGCGGGCCACTGCGGACGCGTTTGTCTTGCTGGCCCGTTCGTCGGGTTGTGCGTCGATCGGGCCATACCATGCTATGCCGTGGCCGGCACGAGGCAATAGGCAGCGTGTCGACCGAGCACGGGCGACGGACGCTGCAGGCTGAAGCGTCACGGCTTCTCTGCCGTCTTCAGGCGGGGCGCGCCCACACGGTCCGCCGAGCCATGTGGACGGGCGGTGGGACGGCTGACCGCGATCGGGGAGCGACAGCGCCGCGGCCAGCCTCTCGGGTTCCGTGGTCGGCGCCCCCGGGGCGGCGTGGCAGCGGGTGCAGGTGCGGGCGGTGCGTCCAGGCGCTGACCGCCGGCCGGGCGGCGGTAGGGCACCCGCACCCCGATGCCGGCACCGATGTGTGCTTGGGGCACCTCGTGGGAGGTGCCCCCAGAACACCGTGGCGATGGAGATGTGGGCGTCGTGGGCGAGGTTGGCCAGACCGGGGGGTGCCGCAACCAGCGCAGCACCAGCAACACCTGCTGGTGCCTGGTGGCGGCCCGCTGCCAGGGCCGTCGGGCGCACGCACCCACCTGGTGAATGTCGTGAGGATGGTCGCCGGATCCCTCCGGGGTGCGTCCAGGGGACACCGCCCGCCCGCAGACGTGAGCGGATGCTCCAACACCCACCATGATCCGCAGGACACGCCCTGGTCGGTGAGGTCCCGGCCGCCGCCGTGCAGGAGCAGGACGGGCTGGTGGTCACCGTCCCGACGCACCCGGCGAGGAGAACCCCGACGCCAGGGCGGCGGTGGCCGGCGTCACCACCGGATCGCGCGGCGATCGCCGGCATGGCGGCGGAGTAGCGGCCACGACGCCCGCCGGGAACTCGTGCTCGGTGACGGGCGTCGCCTCCCCTGCCAGGATCACCGGCATGCCCGCGGAGCAGCGCGAGACGCTGAGGTTCAACCCGAACAACGCCACCACCGGCATCGTCGAGCGCGTCCACGCCCCCGACGGCAGCACGCGCATCCACAAGCAGCTGCGCCGCGCCGGCACCGTCCTCACCGGCCCGGCGCACTGGGCCTCCTCGGACACCCCGACCGACTGGAACCACTGGGCCCGCGAGGCCGCGGTCTACACCGACCCCCGGCTGCGGGCCGGCCTGACCGGCACCGGCCTGGACCTGCCCGCTGCGGAGGTCGAGCACCGCGAGCTGAGCATCGAGCTGTGGCTCGAAGACGTCCACGGCACCGCGGGCGGCGACTTCACCCTCGACGACCACGTCGCGGCCGCCGCCGGCCTCGGCCGCTGGCAGGCCCGCCCCCCGCACCCTGTTCCCACCTGGGCCTCCCGCGGTTTCCTGCGCGCCTACTCCACGAGCCGTCCCGGCGACCTGTCCCTGCTCGGTGACGACGCCGAGGCCGACGCGGCCTGGGCGCAGCCCCTGATCCGCGACACCTGGCCGGCGCACCTGCGCGCCGGGTGGCGTCGGCTGCTGGCCCACCGCGAGGACCTGCTGGGACTCATGGAGCAGTTGCCGCGCACCCTGTGCCACCTCGACGCCTGGGTGTCCAACGTGATCCGCCGCCCCACCGGTGAGGTCGTCCTGCTGGACTGGTCATTCGCCGGGGACGGCGCCGTCGGGGAGGACCTGGGCAACTACCTGCCCGACGCCGTCTTCGACCTGTTCTGGCCCGCCGAGCGCCTCGTGGAGCTGGAAGCGGCGTGCTGGCCGGCCTACCTGGACGGGCTGCGCGCCGGTGGCTGGGACGGCAGCGAGCGCGAGGCCCGCCTGGGGGTGGTCGCCTCCTGCGTGAAGTACGCCTGGCTGCTGCCCCTGCTGCTGCAGCAGGCCGGCGACGGCGAGCACGCCGCCTACCACCGTCGGGCGGACGCCGAACACCTGTACCGCCAGCGCGGGGCCGCGTTGTCGCACCTGGTCGGCTGGTGCGAGGAAGCGCTCGACCTGGCCGGCTGCGGCGATCCCCACGCGGCGTCGAGGACCACTTGACCGCACCGCCGCCGGGCACAACTATCTTCGCATGAGCGAAGATGCGAAGAGATGCACGCTAGGGGTCGACAGCCAGTACGTCGAGGTCGCCGCCGAGGTCTTCTCCCTGCTCTCCGACCCGACGCGCATCCGCATCGTCCTGGCTCTGCGCGACGAGGAGCTGTCGGTCAACCACCTGGCCGACATCGTCGACAAGAGCCCCACGGCGGTCTCCCAGCACCTGGCCAAGCTGCGCTGGGGACGCATGGTGACCACCCGCCAGGAGGGCAACCGGGTCTTCTACCGGCTCACCGACGAGCACGCCCGCAACCTCGTCGCCGAGGCCGTCTCCCAGGCCGAGCACGCCCTGGAGTCCCGCACCGCGCACGAACGCGCCGGCGTGGCCCCCGGCGCCTCGGCGCGCTCGCACAGCCACAGCACCGACCGCACCGCGGCCGGGAGGTGTCCCGCCCGGTGACCAGCACCCTCACCCCCCGTCCCCACCTCGAACGCGCTGGACGGGTCCTGCCCCGCCCACCGTCGATCTTCCGCACCGGCGTCCGGCTCGCCGAGGTCCGCTGGGCAGGCCTGGCGCTGCTGCTCTTCCTCGTCGGCGGCGCGCTGCAGCTGGCCGGCGCCCCGACCTGGTCCTGCTGGACCGCCTACCTGGCCTGCTACGCCGCCGGCGGGTGGGAGCCGGGCTGGGCCGGACTCCAGGCCCTGCGCGAGAGGACGTTCGACGTCGACCTGCTCATGGTGCTGGCCGCCCTCGCCGCCGCCGCCATCGGACAGGTCCTGGACGGAGCGCTGCTCATCGTCATCTTCGCCACCTCCGGCGCCATCGAGGCGATCATCACCCAGCGCACCGCCGACTCGGTCACGTCGCTGCTGTCCCTGGCCCCCGAACAGGCCACCCGCCTCGACCCCGCCAGCGGCGCCGAGCAGATCGTCGGCGTCGCGGACCTGGTGGTCGGTGACGTGGTCCTGATCCGCCCCGGGGAGCGCATCGGCGCCGACGGCACCGTGCTCGACGGGCTCTCCGAGGTGGATCAGCAGGCCATCACCGGCGAATCCGTGCCGGTGCCCCGAGCCCCCGGCGACGAGGTGCTCTCCGGCACCGTGAACGGCACCGGCGCCCTGCGGGTGCGGGTCGAGCGCGAGGCCGGCCGGTCGGTCATCGCCCGCGTCGTGGCGATGGTCGAGCAGGCCAGCGCCACCAAGGCCGAGACCCAGCTGTTCATCGAGCGGGTCGAGCAGCGGTACTCCCTCGGTGTCGTGGCCGCCACCCTGCTGGTCCTGGGGGTGCCGTTCGCGCTGGGGACCCCCTTCGACGCCGCGCTGCTGCGCGCGATCACCTTCATGATCGTCGCCTCGCCGTGCGCGGTGGTCCTGGCGACCATGCCGCCGCTGCTGTCGGCCATGGCCAACGCCGGCCGGCACGGGGTCCTGGTGAAGTCGGCCACCGTCATGGAGGCCGTCGGCCACACCACGGTCTTCGCCTTCGACAAGACCGGCACCCTCACCGAAGGTGCCCCGGAGGTCACCCGCGTGACGACCGCGGGGCGGTTGAGCGAGGACCAGGTGCTGCGGGCCGCCGCCGCGGCCGAACAGTTCAGCGAGCACCCGCTGGGCCGGGCGATCGTGCGCGCCACCGGCGAGCGGGGACTGGCCGTGCCTGCCGCCGGCGACTTCCGGTCCCTGCCCGGGCGCGGGGTCGTCGCCCGCGCGGGGTCCCACGAGGTCCGGGTGGAACGCGCCCGGCGCAGCGGTGGCGAGCAGGGGATCGGCACGCTGGTGGCGATCCACCTCGACGACGCCCCGGTCGGGACGATCACCCTGGTGGACCGGCTGCGCCCGGCGTCGGCGGCTGCGGTGGCCGCGGCCGCTCAGCTGACCGGCAGGCCGGTGCACCTGCTCACCGGCGACGACGAGGTGAGCGCGCAGGACATCGCCGCCCGCACCGGGATCGGCGCCGTCCACGCCCGGCTGCTGCCGCAGGACAAGACCCGCATCGTCACCGAGCTGCAGGCCGCCGGCGAGAAGGTCCTGCTCGTCGGCGACGGGGTGAACGACGCCCCGGCGCTGGCCACCGCCGCGGCTGGTGTGGCCATGGGCCGACACGGCTCGGACCTGGCCCTGGACACCGCCGACGCGGTCGTCGTCCGGGACGAGATCGACGCCGTCCCCCGCCTCGTGGCCCTCTCCCGCGCGGCCCACCGGATCGTGGTGGCCAACCTCGTCATCGCCGCGACGTTCATCGTCGTGCTGGTCACCTGGGACCTGATCGGGCACCTGCCGCTGCCGTTGGCCGTCGCCGGGCACGAGGGCTCCACCGTGATCGTCGCCCTGAACGGCTTGCGCCTGCTGCGACGATCCGCCTGGACCGGGTAGGGACCCGCCCCCCGCCGCGCCCGAACCGCGGCCGGCTGGCCGGTGGGCGGGCGCGGCGCGAGGATCGCCGGTGTGAGCTGGCAGGCGGGGAACGCGGACGTCGACGGCGCGCAGGACGGGGGCTGGCTCGTCGGGCACTTCAAGGCCGGGCGGGCACCGGAGCTGGCCACCGGCGACGTGGAGGTGAAGTGGGCGCGCCTGGCGCCGGGTTCCCGGGACGAGGAGTGGACCGAACCGGAGCGGCAGACGTCGCTGTGCGTGCTGGTCAGCGGTGCCCAGCGGATCAGGTTCCGCGAGGGCGAGGTGCTGCTGCGCAGGTCCGGGGACTACGTGATCTGGTACCCCGGGGAGTCCCACACGTGGGAGTCCTCGGCCGAGGAGGAGACCACCACGATCACGATCCGCTGGCCCTCCGCCGTGCGGGGGTGATGCGCGCACCGCGGCCTGCCGGGCGGCGACCGCCCCCGGCGTGTCAGCGGCCGGGTCTGGTGGCGGTGAGGGAGAACGTCAGGGGCAGCCGCTCGGGCCCGGCGGGCAGGACCCAGCCGGCCGGGGTGCGGACCAGCTGGGGCAGGGCCTGCCACGGGATGGTGCGGTGCTCGGCCAGGGACGTGAGGACGAGCCCGGCGTCGAGCAGGACCTGCACGATCTCGGCCAGGGAGTGCTGCCACTCGTAGGTGGTGGCGTTGCCCAGCCGGACGTCGGCGTCGGCGTAGGTGGTGCCGTGGTCGTGGCGCAGCGGTGCACCGGTCGCGAAGTAGGGCTGACCCAGGACCAGCGCGCCGTCGGTGCGGTCGTGGTCGAGGGCGTTGAGGACGGGGTGGGAGTCGCGGACGTGGAAGAGCCCGCCGGGGCGCAGCAGGCCCGCGACGACCTGCGCCCAGCGGGTCAGGTCCGGCAGCCACGGCAGCGCCCCGATGCCGGTGTAGACGACGTCGAAGCGGCCCGTGCCGTGCTGCTCGCAGACGTCCAGGGCCGAGTCGACGTCGGAGTCGAGGAAGGTGGCGGCCAGGCCGGCGCGGGCGGCGATGTCGCGGGCGGCGGCGGTGGACGCGGGCGAGAAGTCGACGCCGGTGACGCGGGCACCCAGCCGCGCCCAGGACAGGGTGTCCAGCCCGATGTGGCACTGCAGGTGCACCAGGTCCAGCCCGGCGGGTGAGCGGCCGGGCAGGTGCGGGGCCATCAGCGCGAGGTCGTCGCGGACGACGGAGCTGATCCGGGCGGGGTCGGCGATGAAGTCCGCCACGCCGTAGGCGACGAGGTGGGAGGGGACGCGCTCGTCCCAGTTGGCCCGGTTGGCCGCCAGCGCGGCGGCGGTCTCGCTCACGGGGGCGCACCGTAGGCGAGCACCGGCCCCCGCCGCACCGGGATTCTCCCCGAGCCCGGCCGGCCGCGGTCGTCCCGGCCGTAGGGTGGGTTGCCGTGGAATTCGGGCTGGCCCACCTCGTCGACCCCCGCCTCGCCGGGCTCGTCGCGGGATCCCGCGCCTTCTACGCCCGGCGCGCACCGGGCCGCGGCCCGGGTGACCCGGCGGAACTGCGGGCGGTGCGGGCCGCGGCGGCCGCTCCCGCCCCGTCGGACCCGCCCGCCGTCGTCGAGATCCTCCACCTCGGCGGGCGCAGCGTGCCCGTGCGCGTCCACGAACCGGCGGACGGCGCCGCGCAGGGTGTCGTGCTGGACGTCCACGGCGGGGGTTTCTACCTGGGCCCGGGCGCGCGCAGCGACGTCCGCAACCAGGAACTGGCGGACGCGCTCGGCGTCGCGGTCGTCAGCGTGCAGTACCGGCTGGCCCCCGAGCACCCCTGGCCCGCCGCCGCCGACGACTGCGAGACCGCGGCGCTGTGGCTGGTCGAGCACGCCGGGGACCGCTTCGGCACGACAGCGCTCGCCATCGGGGGTTTCTCGGCCGGCGCGACCCTGGCGACGACCACGCTCCTGCGGCTGCGGGACCGGGGGATCGGGGCGTACCGCTGCGGGGTGCTGCAGTTCGGGACGTACGACCTCAGCGGGCGCACCCCCGCCGGGCGCCTGATCGCCGACGAGTACTTCCTCGACGCCTACGCCGGGCACGTGGAGGACCGCACCCACCCGGACCTCTCGCCCGTCTACGCCGAGCTCGGCGGCCTGCCGCCGGTCCTCGTGGTCGTGGGCGCCGACGACGTCCTGCTGCAGGACAACCTGGCGATGGCCGTGCGGCTGTCGGCGGCCGGTGTCGACGTCGACCTGCGCGTCTACCCCGCCTCGCCCCACGGTTTCACCGGTCACGCGACGGCGATGGCGCGGGCTGCGCTGGACGACGTCGAGACCTGGCTGCGCCGGCACCTGCAGCTCCTGGCCCGGGGTGGGGCGGCTCCGGCTCACTGCCCGACCACGGGGTGATGCCAGGAGGGAGCCGTGGACGGGTCTCATCAGCGTGAAGCGTGCAGTGCTGGCCGGCGTGGTCCTCACGACCTTCGTGCTCCCCACCTGGCGCACCACTCCGTCCGGGCGCTGCTGCATCGCGTCGACCCGGCTGCTGCGGGGCCCGCCACCACGGCATCAGGACGTACCTCGGGCAGGCTCCGGAACCTCCCCGTTGGCTGCTTCCTCGATCCAGTCGACAGCTGCATCGGACAGGCGCAGGCCGTCGGGTCCGACCTCGCCCAACCACCACGCCTCCGTGGGCACCGGGCCGCCCACACGCTCGATGTCCTGCACGACGTGCTGGCTGAGCGCCTCTCCGTTGTGGGCGATCAACCAGTCTCGGGAGTCCTGCTGCAACCGGGGCCACCACGTCTCGAGACTCATGGCGTCGATGCTCCTCGACGGCGAGGGTGGCGACAACAGCTCTGTCCGTGCTCACCCGGCAGCCGGGCACCCGCGGGGTGGTCGATCACCCGGCCGGTGCGCCGGGGCGGCCCGTCGATGCAGGACGGCGTACGTCTCGTCGGGAACGTCCTCGATCCGAACGCCGGGTTTCGATCGCCGTCCTAGGGTGCGGTGACATGTCGACGCGGAGCAGTGCCGGGAGCGGCGCAGAGGTGTTCGGCGGGCGGACGGAGCAGTGGGCCGCCTGGCAGGCCGAGCCGTGGGGACGGCTGCGCTACGCCGTCGCCGCGCACACGACCAGCCGCGCGCTGGCCGGGCTGTCGGGGCCGCTGCGGATCGTCGACGTCGGTGGTGGTGACGGCGCCGACAGCCTCCCGCTGGCCCGCGCCGGGCACGACGTGACGATCCTGAACTTTTCCGGGCCGCTGCTGCACGCCGCCTCCGCCGCCGCCGAGGCCGCCGGGGTCGGGCACCGGGTCCGCACCGTCTGCGCCGACCTGGACGACCTCGCCGCGTTGCACCTGGACGGGCAGGCGTTCACGGGGTCCTTCGACGCGGTGCTGTGCCACAACGTCGTCCACCACCGCCCCGACGTGCCGGCCACCGTCACGGACCTGGTCGCCCTGCTGCGCCCCGGCGGTGTGGTCTCGGTCATGGCACCGAACCCGGCGATGGACGTCCTCGCCGCCGCGGTGCGCCGCGCCGACCCCGAGGCCGCCCTGGACGTCCTCGACGCCGACACCGTGCACAGCCGGACCTTCGACCACCCGATGCGCCGGGTCGAGGCCGCCACCGTCGAGGTGGCGCTGCAGGCCGCCGGCTGCGTGGTGGAGCACCACTTCGGCATCCGCTGCGTCATGGACCTCATCGCCGACGACGACCTGAAGCGGGACCCGGCCTTCTACGAGCGCCTGGAGCGGCTGGAACTGGCGCTGTGCGAGCGGGAGCCGTACCGGCGCACCGCCCGTTTCTGGCAGCTCACCGCGCGGCGCCGCTGAACCGCGGCGGCCGGACGGCGCTGCCGTGCCGTCGCGCTACGGCCCGCCCGCCGGGCGGACCCACCGGACCGCACGCACGCCGCCCTCGGTCCTGGCGTGCCCGTCGGGGGCGAAACCGTGCTTGCGCATGAAGGCGTGGGCGCGGGGGTTGTGCTCCGCGACCCACCAGGCAGCAGACTCCTGCGGCCGCAGGACGGCGTCGAGCAGCGCCGGCCCCGCCCCGAGCCGTGGTGGGTCGCGTCGACGTAGATCAGGCGCAGTTGGAGATCCCAGGTGGCGTCGGGTTCCTCGGTGGGGCCGGACATGGCGATGCCGATGACGGTCCCGTCCACCTCCGCGACGGCGGTGCAGTTGCTGTCGGCACCTGCGACCGGCTCATGGCCAGCAGCAGACCTCATCACCCACGACATCCACCGGACACGGCCTGGCCCCGAGCTCCATAGGCCTGAGCGCCCCGCGCCTGGGTGTCCCGGTGGACACCTGGACCGCCGCGATGGCCGGCTTCGGCGAACGCATCGAGGTCAACGACGGGGAGCTCGTGATCCCCCCCCTGAACCAGCCGGCACAGCCCGACACGAACGCGTCAACCCGAGCCGGGGCAGGCCCTCCGTCTTGAGGTGCGCTTCGTTCTGCACCCGGCACGACCGCGACTGATCTGCACGTCGACCTGCCATCGCGCGTTCTCACGCTTCCGGCAGGAACTCATACGCTCCTCCGAGAAGTTCATGTGGCCAGGGTGGGTTGGTTCCGGCACGTGAGACGGTGACCGCGGCTGCGCCGACGCTCACCGCCAGGATCGACTCCATCGCGCCAGGTGACAGGCGGCTCAGGTGTCGACGTCGTTCGACGACGCCACCGGGCACCGACGTGAGCTCTGCGTCCAGACAGGCGAGCAGCGCCCCCATCAGCGTGTCCCCGGCTCCGACGGTGTCGCTCACTTCGACTCGAGGGGCTTCGACGGTCACCACGCCTGCGGCGTTGAAGGCGACGGCCCCCGAGGCGCCGCGCGTGATGACGACCATGCGGGCCCGCTGGCTCAGCCACCGGTCGGCGACGCGTTGGAGATCGGCTGACGGGTCG
The DNA here is from genome assembly GCF_039542765.1 of Kineococcus glutinatus. Classification (NCBI taxonomy): domain Bacteria; kingdom Bacillati; phylum Actinomycetota; class Actinomycetes; order Kineosporiales; family Kineosporiaceae; genus Kineococcus; species Kineococcus glutinatus. The sequence goes on along the minus strand of NZ_BAABIL010000054.1, from coordinate 24,793 downwards.
ATCCACTGCAGGTCCTCGTCGCTGACCTTGATGATGTCTGCACCGGCGGCCAGTTCCTCGACGGTGGACCGGACGCGCTCGTGATCGGTGATGAGTGCGGGACGGATGTTGGGGTCGTAACTGATGATCCTGCGCGGTCTCGCCCGCTCGACGATGTCACGCACCGAGTGGCATCCCGGGGCGAGCACGGTCGCCAGCGAGCCGATGTGGACGACATCGGCCTCGGGTGGCTCGACTGCCGGCAACTGCCAGCGCACCTGCAGCTCGTAGCGGGCGGCACCAGCGTCGTCGAGGTGAGCGGTGGACCTGGAGGTGGGTAGGGATCCGATCGACCGCGGATCGAGATCGACGTGGGAGGCGGCCAGCCACTCCTGCAGCATGCGCCCGGCGGAGTCGTCACCGATGCTGGTCAGCAACGTCGTCGCACGTCCCAGGCGGGCGAGCGTGAGTGCGACATTGGCTGGGCTCCCGCCCGGGTGCTGCTCACGCCGTCCGTCCGCGTGCACGAGGACGTCGACGAGCGCCTCTCCCACCACGAGGAAACGCAGGTGCTGCCTCATGCGAGGCGACCCTCGAAGATGGCCGTGGTGAGCATGGGGTACAGCGGCAAGAGGGGCCCCAGTGCCGCCTGGAAGGCGTGGTAGGTGTCCGGCTTGCCGGCCCAGACGCTGTCGCCGGCCTGGTGGTCGGAGGTCAGCTGGTGCCGCCAGGAGCCCAGCTCGTGATCGATGAAGTGTTCATCAGCATAGTCCCAGTACGTGCGGTACAGCGCGGCGTATCGTTCATCCCTGCTGCGCTGGTACAGGGCGGCGGCGGCGTTGATGGCTTCGGCGACCACCCAGTGCATCCGCTCGCGCACGATCGGGCGACCGTCCCAGTCGGTGGTGTAGACGAAACCCGGCTGACCATCGACGCCCCATCCGTCACCGATCGCGCGTTCGAAGAGCGCGGTGGCGGCGCTGAACAGCCAGCCGTCCTGTTCACCGCTCTGGGCTGCTTCGGCGTGCAGCAGGAGGCGTGCCCACTCCAGCCCATGGCCCACGGTGGCGCCGAAGGGCTTGAACTGGTCGTCGGAGCGGTCTCTGTTGTGCTCCAGCATCGGCCGCCACGACTCGTCGTAGTGCTCGGGTAGTCGCCAGTGGTGAGCCTGTGCGCTGCTGACGACGAAGCGACAGACCTGCACCGCTCGCTCGATCCAGGCACGGTCGCCCGTGACTCCGGCGACGGAGAGCATGGCTTCGACGGCGTGCATGTTCGCGTTGATGCCACGATAGCTCTCACATTCGGTGAACTCGGTGTTCCACCTGTCCACGCACATCCCGGCTCCTTCGTCCCAGAAGTGACGCAGGAAGGTGCGCTGCGCCCGCTCCAGAAGATCAGCAGCCCCCGCGAGGTTGGCCTGCCGGGCCGAGGAGGCAGCGAGCAGGACGAAGGCGTGGTCGTAGCAGTCCTTTCCCGAAGCAGGCGTTCCGTCCTGTTGGACTGCGTGGTGCCAACCACCGTGCTCGTCGTCGTGGAGGCGGCCGGTCAGGCCGGTGAGCACCCGTTGCGCGATGGGAGCGGATCCAGGCACCCCGAGCAGTGCTCCGGCGCAGTAGACGTGGAGCATCCTGCAGGTGATCCACGTGTAGGTCGGCGCGGCACCATCAGCTCGTCCGTGCTCGTCGAGCCAAGCTGCTCCCCCGTCCGGCTGGGGCGTGCGTCGCCCGAAGGTGAGCAGGTCGAGTGCGTGCTGCACGAGCCAGAGCCGGTGCGTGGCCGGCCAGAGGAGTTCGGTCATCGGTGGGTGTCCTCAGTCGTCCTAGGGCGTGGTGTCGGAGCATCGGGTGCGGCATCGCGCTGGGAGGTCCTCGCCGAACCTCGCGGAGGGCTCGTCGGAGCGCGTCGCCTCGCCCCACCCGGATCACTCCAGGTCGGCGTGCCGGGGGAACATGGATTCACTGCTCTCGCCCATCTGCTGCATGAGCGACAAGATCATGGCGTCACAGGTGAGCAGACACATCTGCTCGAAGGCCGAGCCCATCGGCTGGATCGACGTGACGGCGCTGACGCTGCGCAGCTTCGGCGAGGCGCCGGGCAGTACGACGGTCACCTCGGCGAGCTTCGCGATGCTCGAGCCGGCATCCATCGTGATCAGCACGATGTGCACCCCGGCGGCGTGCGCCTTCCGGGCGAGCGCCACCAGGCTCTCCGTCTCCCCCGACCCGGACCCGATGATCAGCAGATCCCCGGGTCGGGTGTGCGGGCTGGTGATCTCCCCGGTCAGCGAGACGGACTTGCCGAGGTGCAGCAGACGGTTGGCGAAGGCGGCGATGGCGATGCCGGAGCGGCCGGCGCCGGCGAGGAAGATGTGGCGCGCCGCGAGGATCTCGCGGACGGCGAGGGCGAGAGCGTCCTCCTCGACGTGTGTGGAGTTGCGGGCGAGTTCCGCGAGGATGTCCTGGAGGTGGTCGGTGACACTCATCAATGCTCTCCTCTGACGACGGCGTGCAGGCGTTCCGCCTCCGCGGCTGGGTCGGCGGCGGTGGTGATTCCGCTGCCGACGATGAGGACGTGCGGCTGCCAGGCCAGGTAGGCCGCCGCGCTGGCGAGGTTGATGCCACCGGCCACGGCCAACGGGACCGGGATGGCGCTGGCGGTCAAGACCTGCAGGTCGTCCAACGGTGTGCGTCCTGCTGCCTGCTGGTCGACGCCGGTGTGGACGGCGAGCATGTCGACGCCCATGTGCGCGAGTTGGCGACCTCGCTGCACGAGGTCGGGGACGCAGATCATGTCGGCGACGACCGCTCCGCCGTGCTCGTGCGCGGCGCGCACGCATTCGCTGACCGAGCCGTCATCCGTCAGGGCGAGGAAGGTGACGTAGTCAGCGCCGGCCTCGAAGGACAGGGCCGCCTCGTGGTGTGCGGCGTCCATGATCTTCGCATCGCTGAGCAGGTGCAGCGTGGGGAACCGCTTCTTGATCTCGGTGATGAGGGACACCCCGTAGCGCATCAGCAGCGGTGTGCCGACCTCGACGATGTCGACGAAGGGGTGGACCCGCTCCAGCAGTGGCAGCAGGTCCTCGCGACCGATGTCGTCCAGGGCGAGCTGGAGCCTCGGGGCAGCGGTGCGGTCAACCATGGCGTTCCTCCAGTTCGTCGAGCACGTCGTGCTCACTCCGGTCCCCGGCCGATCCTGCGGCTGCACCCACGTCGCCGCCGGTCGTCGCTGCCGCCGATGTCCTGCGTCGTGTCGCCAGCAGCGGGCGCACGTCGATGGCCAAGATGCCGGCCGCTTCTGCGGCGAGCAGACCTTCCTCGCTGTCCTCGTACACGATGGCCTCGGTCGGCCTCACCCGCAGACGCTTCAGCGCTGCGTCGAACAGGTCGGGCGCCGGCTTGCCGTGCTCCACCTCATCACGCGTGACGATCACCGCGAACAGCTCCCTGATGCCCAGGTGGTCGAGAGTCGGCTCGAAGGTCCGGGCGTTGCCGCCGGTCGCGATGGCCAGGCGCCGTCCTCGGAGCAGTGCCTGCCGGGCGACGGTGACCACGGGCGTCACCGCCTCGACGGTGTGCACGTGGTACCGCAGGTAGGCGTCGGCGCGGTGCCGGGCGACCGCCGCCTCGTCGAGCTCGACCGCGTGCTCGTCGGCGTAGGCGCGCGCGACGTCCTCGGCGGAGAGCCCGGTCCGCTGCTCGAACCACGTGCGTGGCAGCCGGTGGCCGTGCTGGCCGAGTGCGTGGCGCAGGCTGAGGTAGTTGGCGGTGGTGCTGTCGGCCAGCGTGCCGTCCCAGTCGAAGATGAGAGCCCTGGTGCTCGGGGGTGGGGTGAGGTCTCCCGTCGTGCGCGCACGCACGACGGGAGGACACGCTCTCACGCGTGCAGCCGGCGTGTCGTTGCCGGCTCTCGCTGCGACCGTGCCTCGTGCGGCTGCCCACCCTGCGGCTGGGGGCTCGGGAGCTCGCTGATCGCGTGCTGCAAGGCGGCATGCACCCCCTGGGCCTGCAGCAGGTCGACCACGTGCAGGTAGGCGCTCACGAACGTGGGGCTGCCGCCGAGCCTCCATGCGGCGAAGGGGGAAGCCTCCAGCGCTCGCAGCGGGTCTCCGGAGCGCAGGAGCGACCAATCCGCGTCGCTCAGGTGCGGCTCCTCGACGGTGAAGGTGCGATCGTGCTCGTCGACGCCGCTGGTGTACTGCCGGAAGCTCGCCAGCAGCAGCGCCACTCGGCGCAGGTCGCCACCGGTGCTCAGCAGGCCTTCGGCAGTGGCTCGGTGGAACACCGGCAGCTTGGCGGCGCCATCGTGCGCCACCCGCAGGACGGTATCGGGCAGGTGGGGGTTGGCGAAGCGTTCGACCACCATCTGCTGGTAGTGCTCCAGCGACACGCCGGCGGGTGCCTGCAGCAGAGGTGCAGCATCGGCTGCCATGAAGCGCGTCAAGACGGTGGCGATGGCGGGATCCGCTGCCGCCTCAGCCACCCAGCGGTAGCCCGCCAACGCCGCCGGGTAGGCCAGCAGCATGTGCGAGGCGTTGAGCAGCCGGCCCTTGACGGCCTCGAAGGCGGCCACGTCCGGGCGCAGTTGGACCCCGAGGTCCTCCCAGGCAGGGCGGCCGGTGGGAAAGTCGTCCTGCAGGATCCACTGGCGGTAGTCCTCGGTGAGGGCCGGCAACGCGTCATCGATGCCGGTGCCGGCGTTGAGCGCGGCCCTGGTCCGGGTGGGGACGGAGGGGGCGATGCGGTCGACCATCGAGTTGGGGAAGGCGACGTGGTCATCGATCCACCGCGCCAGGTCGGGATCCACAGCACGGGCGAAGCCCAAGACGGCGACGCGTGCAGTTTCACCGTTGTGGCGCAGGTTGTCGCAGGACATGACGGTGAACGGGGCGATCCCGGCCGCCCGGCGAGCGGCGAGTGCCGCGGTCAGCACTCCGAAGGTGGTCTCCGGGTGCTCGCGGTGCAGGTCGGCGGCCACGGCCGGTTCGTCGAGTCGGAAGGCGCCGCTGTGCTCATCGAGGTTGTAGCCGCCCTCGGTGATGGTCAAGGAGACGATGCGGATGGAGGGATCGGTGAGCCGGGTCACCACGGCAGCCGGATCGGCGGGTCCGTACAGGTACTCGATCATCGAGCCGATGATGCGCGAGGTGCGTCGGCCGTCCTTGGTGTAGCGGGTCACGGTGTACAGGCCGTCCTGCCCCTGCGCGCCGTAGGCTGCCGCCTTGGCCTGGGAGGTCTCGTGCTCGCGCAGCCCGATGCCGACGACGCCCCAGTGCCGCTGGTCGGGGCGGGTGGCGAACAGGTCGTCGAGGTAGACGCCCTGGTGGACGCGGTGGAAGTTGCCGACGCCGATGTGGGCGATGCCGGCGCTGATCGTGGATCGGTCGTAGCCGGGCGCGGAGGTGCTGGCGGTGCCGCCACGGGCCAGGGCGGTGGTGATGGGCACCAGCGTGATGTGCGGTTCGTCGCAGGGCTCGCTGCCCGAGTTGCTGCTGAGTTCACTGCTGGTCATCGAGATGTCCTTCGGGTGAGGGGGCGTCGGCCGTCGGCGCCGCGCAGTGCCGGGATGGGCCTGCAGCGGAACGCGTGTCTCCGGCGGCGGCTGCGGCTGCGGCGGGAGGCTTCCCGGCGCTGCTGCGGCCGTGCCTGCGGCTGGCTGGCCGCGGTCGCGCTGGTGCGCTCGTGCGCTGTCGGCGCCGACGTTCTACGGGGTGACGAGGGGAGCGAGGAGGGGGTTGTCGCCGAGGACTTCGGCGGCGTTGTCCCGGGTGACGGTCAGCGGGGGGTTGACGAGGGCGGGGACGATCTTGGCGCCGTTGTCGAAGGTGGTCGTGTCGTTGGCCCTGGGATTCTGCTCCTTGCTCAGTGCCACGACGATGCTCACGGCGCTGTCCACCATGGCGCCGGGGTTGGAGTAGACGGTGGAGTCCTGGAGGCGCTGCATGATCCACTTGACGGACTCCGACTCCGCATCGTGCCCGGTGACCACCGGCACGTCCTGGCCAGCGCCCTGGATCGAGGTGATGATGGCTCGGGAGAGTATGTCGGCCGGTCCGAGGACACCGTCGAGCTCGGTGCCGTCGCTGTAGGTGCTGTTGAGCAGGCCGTCCATGCGCCGTCCGGCGTTCTCCGGCTTCCACCCTTCGGTAGCGGTCTGTTCGAAGGTGACCTGTCCGGATCCGACGACGACCTCACCGGAGTCGATCAGAGGCTTGAGAACGTTCATGTAGCCGTCGTAGTACAGGGCGGAGTTGGAGTCGTCCGGAGAGCCGGAGAAGATCTCGATGGTGTACGGCGCTCCGGACGGATCGCGCTTTCGCATGCCGTCGATCAGCGCCTGGCCCATCAACGTGCCGACTTTCAGGTTGTCGGCCGTCGCGTAGTAGTCGACGGCTTCGGTGTTCTCGATGAGCCGGTCGAAGGCGATGACCGGGATGCCGGCATCGTGTGCCGCCTCGACCTGGGTGGCCAGTTGCCCACCGTCCGCCGCGCCGATGATGAGCGCCTCGACACCCTTGTCGATCATGGTCTGGATCTGGGCCTGCTGGTCGGCGACGGTACCGCTGGACGATGCGTACTGCACCGATGGCTCGAACCCGGCGGCAGTCAGGTCATCGGTCAGCAGTTCGCCGGCGATGACCCAGTTCTCGCTGGTCTTGTTGGGCAGGGACACACCGACGAGCGATCCGGCGGCGAGCGCACCGCCGCCGTCCTCGCTGCCGGATCCGCTGGAGCCGCGCCCCGTGGCGCAACTCGAAAGGGTCAGGACCGCCGCCAGCCCGAAGCCGACGGCCGCCGTGGCGCTCGTGCGCATGGATTCTCCTTCAGTGCGTCGTTGCTCGCGGAGCGGATCTAGTTCGAGTGGCCGGGCGTTGCTGCGGCGCCGGAGCGGGCGCGGCCGTTGGTCGGGTCAGCGCCCGCGATCGATCCCGCCGGCGTGTTCGCCCGCGTCGGACCACCGGTGCCGCCGCCGGTGCCTGTCGTCCGCGGGCCGTCCAGCCAGCGCCCGATCAGGGATGCCCGGCCTTGTCGGCGGTTGTAGATGTCGACCGCCACCGCGGCCAGGATGACCAGCCCCTTGATCATCTGAACCCGGTCGGTCCCGACTCCCAGGAGCTGCAAGCCGTTGTTGAGCACGGCCATCACCAGACCACCGACGATGGACCCGGAGACGGTGCCGACGCCACCAGCGACCGCGGCCCCGCCGATGAAGACGGCCGAGATGGCGTCGAACTCCCAGTTCAAGCCGTCCTGGGGCCCGGAGGCCGCTGCTCGGGCGACGTAGATCATGCCTGCCAGGGCGGCCAGCACTGACATGTTCATCATGACCAGGAAGTTCACCCGCTTGGTCTTGACGCCCGACAGCCGTGCGGCTTGGGCATTGCCGCCGACGGCGTAGACGCTGCGCCCGAACACGGTGTTCTTCATCAGGAAGGTGTAGACGATCGCCAGCCCCAGGAGGATGATCCCCGAGACGGGGAAGCTGGTCCCGACCCGGCCGCTGGCGAACAGCATCGAAGCCCAGGCCAGCAGGATGGCGCCGATGAGCACCTTGAGGGCCGACACCCACCTCGGCGCCTGCTGAGCGCCGCGCTCCTGCTGCCGGCGCCGCAGCCGCACCTCACCGATCGCGAGGGCGATGATGCCGATCGCTCCCAGGAGGAGGGTGAGGTTGTTGTAGCCCGTGTCCGGCCCCACTTCGGGCAGGAAGCCGGATCCGATGACTCGGAACTCCTGAGGGACGGGAATCGTCTCAGCGTTTCCCACGAACTGGTTGGCGCCGCGAAAGAACAACAAGCCCGCGAGGGTGACGATGAAGGCGGGCACCCCGACGTACGCCACCCAGAACCCGTGCCAGGCGCCGATGAGCGCACCGACGCCCAGGCCGGCCAGGACCGCGAACGGCCAGGGCAGGCTCGTGTCCTGCATGAGGTTGGCGACGACGATCCCGACGAAGGCGGCGACCGAGCCCACCGACAGGTCGATGTGCCCGGCGATGATGACCATGACCATCCCGATGGCCAGGATGAGGATGTAGGAGTACTGGCTGACCAGCGAGATGAGGTTCGCCGGGTTGAGGGTCATTCCGCCGGTCAGCGCCTGGAAGAGGACGACGATGGCCGCGAGGATGGCGATCATCCCCACTTGCCGGCCGGTGCCGGCGCCGCCGCCGAACATCCTCTTCACATCCGCGATGTTCATAGGGCTTCGCTCCTCGTTGAGGTCATGGCGCGCATCAGCGCTTCGGGGCTGGCGGTGGCGGTGTCCATGACGCCGGTCACCCGTCCCTCGAAGATGGTGTAGATCCGGTCCGTGATCCCGAGCAGCTCCGGTAGCTCGGAGGAGATGACCACGATCGCCTTTCCCTGCGCGGCCAAGGCCTGGATGATCACGTAGATGTCGTACTTGGCGCCCACGTCGATGCCACGGGTCGGCTCGTCCAGGATCAGCACGTTGGGATCGGTGAACATCCACTTCGCGAGCACCACCTTCTGCTGGTTGCCGCCTGAGAGGGAGGTCACCGCTGAGTCCACCGAGTCGGTCTTGATCCGCAGTCGTGATCGGTGGTCCTCGGCTGCGGCGTGCTCAGCGCCCTGGTCGATGACTCCACGGGTGGCGATCTTGGAGGGTTTGGCCGAGACCACGGACCGCTTGATGTCGTCCAGCAGGTTCAGGCCCAGTCCCTTGCGGTCTTCGCTGACGTAGGCGAGGCCGGCTGCGATGGCTTTGGGCACGCTGCTGACGTCGACCAGCTGCCCGTCGAGCTCGACGTGCCCGGAGATGAAGGTGCCGTACGAGCGCCCGAAGATGCTCATGGCCAGTTCGGTGCGCCCGGCTCCCATCAGCCCTGCCAGGCCGATGACCTCACCTCGGTGGACGTTGAAGCAGGATTGCTTGCAGACCAGGCGCTCGGGTGCCAGGGGATGCCGGACGGTCCAGTCCCGGACCTCGAGCAGGACGTCGCCGATGTCCGCGGTGCGTGGGGGGAAGCGAGATCGCAGGGACCGGCCGACCATGGCGCGGATGATGCGCTCGTCGTCCATCGGTTGCTGCGAGATGTCGATGGCCTCGATCGATCGGCCGTCGCGCAGGACGGTGATGGCGTCAGCGACCTGGGCGATCTCCTCGAGCTTGTGCGAGATGATGATGGACGTCATGCCTCTGCGCTGCAGGGAGCGGATGAGGTCGATCATGTTCTGCGACTCGGCGTCGTTGAGGGCCGCGGTCGGTTCGTCGAGGATGAGCAGTCGGGGTGACTTGCTCAGTGCTCGTGCGATCTCCACCAGCTGCTGCTTGCCGACGCCGAGGTGCTTCACGGCGGTGTCCGGATCCTCCTGCAGGCCGACGCGCGCCAACAGCTCTTCGGTCCGCTGGTGCGCCCGGCTCCAGTCGATGACGCCGTGCTTGTGGGGTTGGGTGCCCAGGAACACGTTCTCGGTGATCGACAGCTCGGGGATGAGGGCGAGCTCCTGGTGGATGATCACCAGGCCGGCGCGCTCGCTGTCGGTCACGCCCGAGAAGGACTGCACTTCGCCCTGGAAGAGGATCTCGCCCTCGTAGCTGCCGTGGGGGTAGACCCCTGACAGCACCCGCATCAGGGTGGACTTGCCGGCGCCGTTCTCGCCGCAGATGGCGTGCACCTGCCCGGCCTCGACCAGCAGGTCGACCTGCTGCAGTGCTCGGACCGGCCCGAAGGTCTTGCTGATCTTGCGCATCTCCAGGATCGCGGGCGGCTCAGCCACGGGCACCACCGCATCCGCGGAGGCAGGCCCTGCACGGGGTCCTGCGCGAGGGCCACAGCCCCGGGGTGCGCCACATCGCCATCGACGTCCTCCTTCAGCTGTCTATGTTTGACACCGGTGTCAGGAGTGACCATGTCACTTCACCTGGCACTTCGTCAATCACATCCCACCGCTTGACCTGCTACCATGACACCTGTGTCATGACCGATGCGCTAGGAGGTCACCTATGGCTGCGGAGCGTCAGAACCGCCCGACCATCCGACAGGTCGCAGCCCACGCCGGCGTGGGCTTCAAGACCGTGGCTCGCGTCGTCAACGGCGAGCCGAACGTGGCTCCGGCAACAGCGGCCAAGGTGCAGAAGGCCCTCGACGAGCTCGGGTACGTCCCCGACGAGTCCGCCGGCAGTCTGCGCAGGGCCGGCGGTCGTACTCGCACGATCGGGTTGACCATCTCCAACGTCGCCAACCCGCTGGCGGCTCAGATCCACGGCGGCGTGGAAGCCGTCGCCATGGCCCACAACGTTGCGACCTTCGCTGCCAGCCTCAACGAGGATCCGGAGGCCGAGCTCGCCCACACCGCCGCCTTCTTGCGCCGACGGGTCGATGGCTTGATCCTCACCGCCGTTGCCGCCAGCCAGAAGTACCTGCAGCGCGCTGTGGATCGTGGCACTCCCATCGTCTTCGTGGACCGTGAGCCGGTGGACATCCACACCGACCGTGTCGTCGTCGACAACGCCGGTGCCACGAAGATCGCTATCGCGCACCTTGCCAGGCACGGTCATCGCCGCATCGCCCACCTGGGCGATCTGGAGAGCATCCAGACCGCCCGCGAGCGACGGCGCGGCTATTTGGAGACGGTGCGCGAGCTGGAGTTGCACGTCGATGAGGATCTGCTCGTCCTCGACCTCCCCGACGAGCTGCACGCCTACGACGCCACGCGCCGGCTGATGCACTCGCCGAACCCGCCGACCGCTATCCATTCCGCGCAGAACTTGATCACCATCGGCGTGGTCCGCGCCCTGCGAGACATGGGCCTGTCCCGCCAGGTGGCGCTGGTCAGCTTCGACGACATCCCGCTCGGTGACCTCCTCGAGCCGGCTGTGACCGTCATCTCCCACGATCTCCGCCGTATCGGGCAGGTGGCCGCCGAGCGGCTCTTCGCGCGGATCAACGGCGACGTCTCACCACCCCGCAAGATCGTCGTGCCGACCCAACTGCTCGTCCGCGGATCGGGGGAAATTCCAGCGGCCTGACGCGGATCGGCGCACGGTCGACTCGACCCTGCTCATCGACGACGCCACGGGAGGCTGACACCCTCCTTGGCGACCGCCTACCCCAACTCGTGCGAGCGCAGATCACTCCTGTCGGGCGCGAAGTAGCGGGCGGGCCTGGCACGCCGCGAGCTGACCAGAGCTGACCACCCCGCCGCGTGGGCGTCCTGTCGCGCGAGAGAGTGGAGACGATCTCGCCTTTCCGCAACGAGCATCAGGAGCCACCACCGTCGGGCCGGGCGGACGCGAACGCGTTCGTCGTCGGCGGCCTCGCGCCAGGCCTCGCCAGCACGAGCGAGGCTCTCGCAACGAGCGGCCCTCGCCACCGTAGGCGTGGCGCCGACGGCAGGCTCCGTGGACAGCCACCTCCGTGAGCGGACCGCCGACGACCTCAGTGCGGGTGATCATCGCCTGAGCCTGGATTTACCGCTGGGGCTTGATCGCTGGGTGGTGGTCGAGGGACGGTGCACTTCTGAGCCGCGACGATGAGACGTGCTGAGGGTTTCATCGCGCTGTCGAAGAAGGGCATCCGTCGGGTGCGAGCCCGTCATGCCGCTTCGGCGGTCTCCACGGTCTTGGATGAGGACAGGTGGCTGGGCTGGTCGCGGGGATGGTCGCCGGCGCCGACTGCATCGACGGGATGGGCCTGTCGTGCCACGGCGGCACGGACCGGATGTTCACCGATGTCCGGGCGCCGTCGACGTGCGGGACGTTCCTGCGGTCGTTCTCCTTCCGTCACGTGCGTCAGTTCGACGCCGTCGCCGGCCGCTTCCTGCCGCGCCTGGCTGCCTCGGTCCCGCTGCTGCCGGGAGTGGGTGAGGTCGCCTGCGTCGACCTCGACGGCTCGATCCGCCCGACTTGTGGCTACGCCAGGCAGGCGTGCCGGCTGTGGCTGCTCCGGGATCAAAGGGCTGAACTCCCTCCCGGCCACCGTCTCCACGCCGATGGCCGCGTCGGTCATCGCCGCGACCCGGCTACGCGAGGGATCGGCCGCCTCGATGCGTGGAGCGGGCGAGCTCCTGGCCGATGCCCTCGCCATCGCCGAGGCATCCGGCGCCGACGGCGCGAGGATTGGCCATCGGGGGGGCGGACTCCGCCTACGACAGCCGTGACATCATCGCTGCCACCCACCGGGCCGGGGCGAGGTTCTCCCTCACTGCACGCGCCACCCCTGTCGTCACCCGGGACATCGCAAGCATCGGCGAGAACGCCTGGACTCTGATCCGCTACCCCGACGTGATCTGGGACGAGGACGAAGAACGATGGATCTCCGTCCCCCGCGAGCGGGAGGTTCTCCCAGCGAAAGTCAACGAGGTCCCGTTCGCCGCGTTCGTCTCCCGGCTGTTCACCGCGTTCTGCTACCACGCGGTGTTCACCGACTCACCGCTGCCGATGCTGGAAGCGGAGGCCGATCACCGCGCCACGCGATCATCGAGCAGGTCGTCGCCGACCTGAAGGACTCCGCCCTGGCCCACCTTCCCTCGGGCCGCTCCCGCACCCCGAGCGGTGACGTCCGGAGGCGCTCAGCCGTTGGGGCCCAACCAGTTCGGGGTGGAAGTGAAGGCCACGGTGCTCCAGTACTCCTGCTGCCGTGCCGTCAGGCCGGTGTCGGTGGGCTTGCCGGGTGGGCTGACGAGGACGTGGAAGGCGCGGGCACCCACCTCGCCGCTGCGCACCACCGGCCAGTCGTCGCTCACCGCCTCCTGGCAGGTGGCGAGGTCGCCGACGCAGATGACGACGCCCGGGCCCTCGGAGTCGACGGTGACGACGGGGTGGCCGTCGTAGAGGTTGGTCTGCATGGTGCCGATGTCGGGGGGCAGTTGCTCGGGCACGACGAAGGCGTCGGGGTAGCGCCGCATCGACTCCCGGATCTGCCCGCGCCAGTCGTGGCCCTCGAGACCGGGACGGTCCGGGGCGTCGTCCGGTTGCAGCGTGGGGAGCGGCAGCGTCAACCCGCCGGCGGTGAACTCCTCCGACGTGGCGGCGGGTTCCGTGGCGGGGGGATCGGCGGGCGCCAGTCGGCGGCTGTCGCCGCCGGATCCGGGCAGCGCCAGGGCCAGCACGGCCGCGGCCACCACCGTCGAGGTCCCTGCCGCGCCCCAGGCCAGGCGGCGTCGCCGGCGCCGGATCCGCCCGCGGTGGTGGGCGCGGTCGACGAGCGCCGCGGCGGTGGACGCGTCCTCGGGGAGGGGCGCGCCGGCGCGCAGCAGCAGCCGCCGGGCCGCCACGTCCGGGTGGTCGGGCGTGAGGGGGCTCATCGGGCACCGTCCTTGCAGGAGGTCCGGGCGCTGCCGGTCGTGGCGTCGGGCGTGGCCGCCGTGGGTGTGCTGGTGCGCAACGTGGTCAGGGCGCGGGCGCTGTGGCTCTTCACCGTGCTCAGGCCGATGCCGAGCAGATCGGCGACCTCCTGCTCGGGAAGGTCCTCCAGGTAGCGCAGGACGAGCACCGCGCGCTGGCGCGCGGGGAGCCGGCGCAGGACGGCCAGTGCCTCGTCGCGGTCCTCGACGGCGCCGGCGGAACCGCTGCGGCCGGGGTCGGCCGGCTCCGGGGCGGCGCCCCAGGCCACCTCCCGGCGGCGGGAACGCGACCGCCAGCGGGAGGTGGCGGCGTGGACCAGGGAGCGGTGGGCGTAGGCGGAGGGGTCCTCGACGCGCGCCCACCTCAGGAAGACGCGCTCCAGGACGTCCTGGAGGAGGTCCTCCCCCTCGTGGGCGTCGGCGGCCAGCAGCCGGGCCGTGCGCAGCAGCCGGGGCGTGGCGACCGCCGCCCACGCACCGAAGTCGTCGTCCGCGCTCAACGGATCCCTCGTCTCACACCTGGACGACGCTGCCGGGGGCAGCTGAGGACGTCACCGGAACCGACCGGTCGTGTGACGTGGGCCACCCGGTCGTCATCGGTGGATCCTCGCACCCGCCGTCCGGGGAGGGTCCGGACGGCTCGTCGGCGCCGACACCCCGCGGCGGGAGACGAGCGGGGCGGTGCCCGCGACGCACGGTCGCGGGCACCGCCCCTCCACCACGGGTGTGGTGGTCAGCTCACATGACGTCCAGGACGGCGGTGAGGCGGATGTCGCCGGAGGACGTGCCGACGTACACGGGCACCTTCCCCTTGGGGGTGACCCAGGAGTCGGTGGCCGCGTCCCAGTACTGCAGGGAGCGGGTGTCCAGGTCGACGGTCACGTTCTTCTTCTTGCCCGGCTCGAGCGTGACGCGCGCGTAACCGGCCAGGGCGCGGGTGGGCGTCTCGACGGTGGTGGGCAGCTTGCCCACGTAGACCTGCACGACCTCGGTGCCGCTGACCTTGCCGGTGTTGGTCAGCTGCAGCTTGACCTGCGCGGGCTTGGACGGGTCCTTGGTCTTGAAATCCTTCGTCTGCGCCTTCTCGTACCCGAAGGTGGTGTAGGACAGGCCGTGGCCGAAGGGGAAGAGCGGCGTGACGCCCTTGGCCTGGTAGCCGCGGTAGCCGACGTTGACGCCCTCGTCGTAGGAGACGGTGGGGTTCAGCTGGGTGACCGTCTCGAAGGGGTTCTTCGTGCCGATCTGCGCCGGCTGCGCGTCGCTGGCGGGGAAGGTGACCGGCAGCTTGCCGGAGGGGTTGACGTCGCCGTACAGGACGCGGGCGATCGACTTGCCCTGGGCCTGCCCGGCGTACCAGGTCTCCACGACGCCGGAGACCTTGCCGAGCCACGGCATGGTCACGGGGCCGCTGGTGGCCAGCACCACGACGGTGCGGGGGTTGACCGCGGCGACGGCCTCGATGAGGCGGTCCTGGTCCTGCGGCAGGGACAGCGAGCCGCGGTCGGACGCCTCACCGGTGTAGTCGCGCGCCACGACGACCGCGACCTCGGAGCGGCGCGCCACCTCGACGGCCTGCTGGATGTTCGTCGGCACGGTCCCGCTGGGCAGGGTCCAGCCCAGGCGCAGCATGGCGCCGGCCTGGTCGTTGAAGACGCCGTCGAACTGGTTGGGGGCGTCGGTGGTGTACTCCACGCGGATGTCGTAGGTGCGCCCGGCGACCAGGGGGACCTGCGCGGTGTGGGTGCCGTACGTGGTGCCGGCGTCGGCGACGACCTCCACCCCGTCGACGTAGAGGCGGGCGGTGCCCAGGTGCGACAGGGACAACCCGTAGGTGCCGGTCGCCGGGGCGGTCAGCTTCGCGGTCCAGCGCGCCGAGATCGGCTGCAGGGCCAGGGGGAAGCCCAGCGGGGCGACCTGGGAGGTGTTGATGGCGTCGGCGGACAGGCCCGTGCGCAGGTTGATCTGCTTCTCGGTGCGGGCCAGCTGCGGGGCGCCGGCGAAGGCGCTGGGGTCGATGTAGGTGCCGGAGCTGCCGTCGGCGCCCGCCCAGTACTGCGCCTGCACGTCGCTCAGCGCGGAGGAGGGCACGGGGGCGGGACCGGGCAGGGTGTCGGCCAGCGAGACGGGGTCGGTGCCGGCGGCCTGCTCGACCTTGACGTTCTTGCCGGCGCGGGCGGTGATGCCGTCCAGCACGGTGGTGAGGTTCGCGGGGTTGACGATGGCGCCGCTGCCGCCGCCGTCGATGTAGGCGTCGGCGTCGGCGCCGATGACGGCGATCGACGTCGTGCGCGACGTCAGCGGCAGGGTGCCGGTGTTCTTCAGCAGCACCGCGGAGGCGTCGGCGACCTGCTCGGCGACCGCGCCGTTGGCCTGCAGGGTCGCCGCGGGGATCGCCTGGGGGGCCGGCTGCGGGTTGGTGAAGCTGCCCGCGGGCGGGTTGTCGACGATGCCCTGGGCGAACATCGAGCGCAGCACGCGGCGGGCGGCGTCGTCGACGCGGGCGGCCGGGACCTCGCCGCGCTCGACGGCGGCCTGCAGGTTCGGGCCGGAGATCTGCCAGCCGGGGCCGGCGACGTCGAGCCCGGCGGCGTAGTCGGCGTAACCGTGCGCGGCGTCGTAGTCGGAGGAGACGTAGCCGGAGAAGCCGAGCTGGTCCTTCAGCAGGTCGGTCAGCAGGTGGCTGTTGGAGCAGGCGTGCTCGCCGGCGACCTCGTTGAAGGAGCACATCACCGCACCCGGCTGCCCCTCCTTCACCTCGGTCTCCCAGGAGCGCAGGTAGACCTCCTGCAGGGTCCGCTCGTCGACCTGGACGTCGACGTGCGCGCGGCGCGACTCGTGGTTGTTGAGCAGGTAGTGCTTGGCGATGGCGGTGACGCCGGCGGACTGCTCCCCGCGGGTCTGCGCGGCGGCGATGTCCCCGAGCAGCATCGGGTCCTCGCCCTGCGACTCCCACAGGCGCCCGCTGTAGGGCGTGCGGGCCAGGTCCATCGTCGGGCCCGCCAGGGCGTTGTACCCGTTGGCGCGCGCCTCGGAACCGGAGACCTTGCCGTAGGCCTGCGCCAGGTCCGTGTCGAAGGAGGACGCCAGCGCCAGCCCGACGGGCAGCGCGGTGGTGGCGGTCGTGCTGGAGAACGAACCGCAGCAGCCGTCGATCCCGCGGATGGCGGGGATGCCGTACTCCGGGATGCCCGGCCCGCCGCTCTGGATGAGCAGGTTCGTCTTCTGCGTCAGCGTCAGGCGCTGCAGGACCAGGTCGGCTCGCTGGTCCGCGCTGAGGCTGGTGTTCATCCAGGGCTGCTCGACGGCGACGGCCGCGGGCGCGCCGCTGGTGAACAGGGTTGCGGTGGAGGCGGCGACCAGCAGCAGTGCTGCTGCCCGGCGACGCACGCCGGCACGCTTCTCGGTCAAGGGGGAACTCCTCGGTGGCCGCGTCGGCGGCGTTCGTCGAAGGGGAACGACGTTCAGGAGAACACAGAACTTTGACCAGACTGGTCAAAGTCTGTGAGTACCCCCTGCTCGCGTGCTCAGCGTGACCACGGGCCAGCCGAAGAGGTGCACCCGCACGGGTGAGGCGCGGGAACCACCGTCACCGCCGGCGACCCCGCGGGACGAGAAACCCGCCGCGCTCCTGCACCATGGCAGGGTGAACGGCACGACACCCGCACCTCCCCGACCCCTGTCCCGGCGTGCGCTGCTGGGAGGTCTGACGGCCGGCGGGCTGGGTCTGACCGCCTGTTCCCCGGGTACCGACCCGGGCACGCCGACCAGCAGGAGGACCTCCGTGGCGGACCCCGCGACCCCGACCTCGACAAGTTCGGCCGCCACCTGGCGGACGGTGTGGCAGGACGACTTCAGCAGCGGAACCCTCGACCCGGCGGTGTGGACACCCGCGGACCAGGGCGGCAACCGCGACCTGCGCGAGCTGCAGTACGACGACCCCGCCATGGTCGCCGTGGAGGGCGGCAACCTCGTCCTGCACGCGCGCCGGCAGGAGAAGAACGGCTACCCCTACCTCGCGGGGTCGGTCAGCACGAAGGGCAAGCTGACGCTCGGCCCGCACGGGCGCCTGACCACCCGCCAGTACCTCGGCCCCGGCGCGGGGATCGGCGTCGGGGTCTGCCTGTACGGGCAGGACGTGGACTCCGCCGGGTGGCCGGCGTGCGGGGAGATCGACGCCACCGAGATCGCGCTCGCCCGCCCCGACGCCCCCTTCGGCTCGGTGCACGGCCCCGGGTACGCCGGCGGCCAGCCGATCAGCGGCACCTGGAGCGGGCCCTCCCTGGTCGGCCGCTGGGCCGAGCACGTCCTGCTGTGGGAACCCGGTCACATCTCCTGGGCCATCGACGGGCAGGTCTACCACGAGGCGTCGTCGGCGGACCCGCGCGCCGCTGCCGGCTGGCCCTTCGAGCAGCCCTTCTTCCTCACGATCGTCATGACCGTCGGCTCCTACGCCTCCGGTGACGTCGACGAGAGCACCTGGCCCCGCGCCGCCGACGGCTCCGCCGTCGACCCGTACGCCGTCTTCGAGAGCATCCGCTTCGAGCAGCGCGGCTGACGTGCCTGTCCCGCGGATCGTGGTGCTCGCCGCGGCGTCCGCGATTCAGGCGTCGAGGAGGAGGTCCGCGACGGTCGCGGGCTGGAAGAGGAACCCGATGTGCGAGGAGTCCAGGGTGTGGACGCGGAAGGCGTTGCCGGGGGTGGCTTCGTCGGCCTCCCGGATCATCCGGTCCTGCAGGGCCGGCGGGATCGACCGGTCGGCCCCCAGCCGGACGTAGGTGCGCGGCAGCTGCCCCCAGGTGTCCGGGTCGATGCGGGCGTCGGCGGCCATGACGGCCAGGGACTCGTCCGGTTCCATGATGTTGCGGAAGGCCGTGAACGCGTCCCGGGAGATGTCGTGGGCCGTGGCGGCCTGCAGGTCCGCCAGCAGGTCCGGGTCGGCCGTCCGGTAGTTCGCCCGCGCCGCGCCGATGACCGCCGGGTCACCGACGGCCAACCCGCCCAGCTGTGGCAGCGAGCTGGTGGCGAACTCGGGTTCTGCCATCAGCTCCAGCGGGTTGGACCGTGAGACGCACACCCAGGCGGAGACGTAGACGAGCCCGGCGAACAGTTCGGGGCGGCGGTTGGCGGCCACGGTGGCCGTCACCCCGCCCAGGCTCGCGCAGACGAGGACGACGGGTCCGTGCGCGGCCAACCGCTCCGCAGCGGTCAGGACGACGTCGACGTTGTCGTCGAGGGTCACGCCCGCCAGGGTGGACGGGGCCGTCGCCAGGGCGTGCGGGTCCTGCGGCGCGTCGTAACCGGCGGGCAGGCAGGCGTCGAAGCCGTGACCGGGCAGGTCGACGGCGTAGGTGCGCTGACCGCGCAGGGCCAGTTCGCGCTCCAGGGGTGCCCAGGAGTGCGAGCTGGAGCCGGAGCCGTGGACGAGGAGGAAGGTGCGGACGGAGGAGGCGGCGGCGCTGTGGGTGGAGGTGGTGGTGGGCACGGTGCAGTCCTGTCGCTCGAAGGGAACGTCCCGCTCGACGTGGGGTCCGGCGACGTCGCGCGCACCGCGGGCCCGGACGGGTGCGCGGTGCGGGCCGCTGCGCGCAGCGGCGGGGCGCGTCGCTCAGCGCCGGCGCAGGCGCAGGTGCGTGGTGCTCATGCGCCGACGCTAGCGCGACCCCTCCACCGCGTGCAGCGGCATTTCCGGTCGCGGCGCGGAGTGCCGGACGCCCTCGTCCGTCGAAGAGCTGATCCGGTCTGCGAGCGTCGGACGTGAGCAAAGCTGCAGGTGTGCGCGACGCCGAGCGACTGATCACCTCCCTCGACATCGACGAGGCGGCAGGAGGCGAGTTCAACGACGATCGCCGCACGTCCATCTCGGCGCTGCACGAGCTCGAGCTCGCCGATGGACGGCGGCTGACTCTGCTCGACGACCGCGGCTGGTCCTCCAGCGGTCCCGGCAGCATCTGGGCGTACCAGTCGATGGAGAGCCTGGCAGAGACCGCGCGCACCGTGGTCGGGCCCGACGAGCCGCCTGAAGGCCGCACTCACGAGGAGGAGACGGCGCTGCACTGGGCCCATCTGGCGGACATCGTCCAAGAGCAAGGGGTGTACATCGAGGCGGGCGAGCTGGCGGCGCTGCCACACGACGTGGACGTCAGCTCCGCGATCCGAGCACGGCTGCCCCGTTGAGGTGAGGGAGGCGGCCGCACTGGGGTGGGGGTTGCTCGGCAGTTCGAACGTCCGACCGTGCCGCGCCGAGTGCGCGGTCAGCACCGCCCGACGGTGCGGGGCGTCGCCACCTCAGCCCGGCAGCGCGTAGCGCCAGGCGGGCGCGAACTCCTCCGTGGTGCCGTGGTAGCTGATCACCCCGGCCGCCGGCTGCCCGCCGTCGAGCAGGCGCACCCGGTCCCCGGCGACCACGTCGACGGCGAGCACGGCGGACGGCGGGCTGGGCTGGTCGCTGGCGGCCGGTACGGGTTCTCGCGCGGCGGGGGTTTCCGGGGCGGGCAGCACAGCGGGGGAGGCCGCGTCGTAGGAGGGGGCGCCGCAGCCGGCCGCGGCCAGCACCAGCAGCAGACCTGCGGCCGGGATCCTCGTGCGCATGCGCTGTCCCTCCGACGGATCGTCCTCCACCGCAGATCATCTCAGGGCAGCGGCGCCGGTCTGGGGTTCCGGCTGTGACCGGTGGTGAGGCTGCGGCGCCCGCGCGACGTCGCCGGCTGCTGGCCGCCGCCGCGGCATCGGTGCTCTGCTGTGTCGCGCCAGGCGTCCTGCCCGCGACGCCGGCGACGGCCAGCTGCGCCGGACCCCAGCACCTGCAGGTCGAGCCGGTCCTCCTCCCCGGCGCGGCGTTCCCGGGCGGGGCGCCGACCCCGTCCTCGGTGCTGGCCGCCGCGGGTGAGATCGAGGTGTCGGGGGTGGGGTTCGCCGAGGGGTGCGACGACACCGGCGGCGGGCTGGGCTGCGAGGGACCGCCACCGGTGGTGCCGATGCGCGGGGTCGATCTGGTGCTCGAGCAGGACGGCGCCACGTGGACGCTGGGAACGGCCGACGCCGCCGGCGGCGAGGGTTACGCCATCGGCTGGCGGGTGCGCTTCCCGCAGGGCGTGGCCGGGCCCGCCGTCCTGCGCGCCCGGACCGCCGCCGCGGAGGTCCTGATCGGGGGTTGAGGCCGGCCGGCGGGCCCGGGGTGCCCGCAGCGCACCGCCCGGCGCCGGAGCGGTCAGCGGGCGACGACGCGCAGGCTCTCCACCGAACCGTCGGCGGCGTCGGGGACGAGCATCCCGGCCTCGACGCCGGAGCGCAGGTAGTCCACGGCGCCGGCGCTGATGACCTCCCCGGGCGCGAGGACGGGCACACCGGGCGGGTAGGGGCTGACGACCTCCGCGGCGATGCGGCCCACCGCCTCCGCGATCGGGACCTGCTCCACCCGGCCGAAGTACGCGTCGCGCGGCAGCATCGCGTTCTCCAGCTCCAGCGCCCCCGGCTGCGGAAGGTCCGTGGGTGGCCGCCGCTCCAGGTCACCGCTCTCGGCCGCCAGCCGGTGCAGGGAAACCAGCAGCCGCTCCACCGCCTCGTCGTCGTCGGCGTGGGTCAGGCGCGCGCCGATGCGGCAGGCGTCGGCGGAACCGACGTCGACGTGGCAGGCGGCGCGCAGCCAGTCCCCCGCCTGGAACCCGCTGATGCCCAGGTCGCGCACGTCGACGGTCAGGGCGAGGGGGTCCAGCTCGAACGCGCCACCGGTGCCCAGCACCTCCCGCCCCATCAGCCGCAGCCCGTCGATGCCGTCGATCGCGGTGCGCAGGCGCCCGGCGCGGCGCAGGGCGTCGTCGAGCAGGTCCCCGCCCTGCTCGACCATGTGCCGGCGCCAGCCGTCGAGGCTGGCGTACACCAGCGGCGAGGAGCTGGTGGTGCCCAGCAGGTCCTCCCGCGCGGAGAGCACGTCCGGGTCGATCCGGTCGCCCTTGAGGTGGAAGACCGAGCTCTGCTCGATCGCCGCGCCCATCTTGTGCACGCTGGTGACGACGAGGTCGGCGCCGACGTTCACCCCCCACTCGGGCAGGTCCGGGTGGAAGGGCAGGTGCGCCCCCCACGCCTCGTCCACGATGAGCGGCACGCCGAACTCGTGGCACACGTCGGCCACCCCGCCGATGTCGGCGCAGGTGCCCCAGTCCGTCGGGGAGATCAGCAGCATGCCCTTGGCGTCGGGGTTCGCCTCCAGCGCGGCGCGCACGTCCGCCGGCTCCGGCGGGTGGGCCAGGTGCAGCCGGGCGTCGAAGTGGGGGTGCACCCAGACGGGGTCGATGCCGGAGATGATGACGCCCGCGACGACGGACTTGTGCGCGTTGCGGGAGACCAGCAGTTTCTCCCCGGGACCCGCCACGGAGATCATCGCGCTCTTCACCGACAGCGAGCTGCCGCAGGTGGAGAAGAACGCCCTGTCCGCGCCGACGGCGTCGGCCATGAGGTCCTCGGCCTGGCCGACGACGCCCTGGGACTCGCGGCGGTCGTCGAGGCCGTTGAGGGTGAGGACGTCGGCGGCGAACATCCCCTCCCCGAGGACGGCGAGCACCCGGGGGTCCACGCCGCGACCCTGCCGGTGACCGGGTGGGCCGAAGACGGCGTCACCGCGGCGGTGGAAGGCCTCGATCGCCTCCAGGACGGGGGTGCGGGAGTGGTCCACGGGGTGCTGCTCCGATCCTCGGGGGCGGCCTGGTCGCTCGACCGGGCCCTACCCCGAACGCCGGGGACCATGTGCGCGCGGCCCGGCGAGCGGACCGTCAGGGCAGCGCGTCGACCTCCTCCCGGTCGTCGGTCGGGACGCGCCCGGTACCGGTGACCGGCGGGTCAGCGATCGTGAGGACCTCGTGCAGGCCGAAGAACCGCACCAGCTGCGCGTGCGGCGGGCGCAGGCCCTCGATGAGCAGCGTCCGCCCGGCGGCTTCCGCCGTCGCCGACAGCTCGACCAGCAGGCCCAGGCCGGCGCAGCTCAGGAACGTCACGCCGGACACGTCCAGCCGGCGCGAGCCGCGCAGCCGGACCTGCCGCAGCAGGTCGGGCCGGACGGCGGCGACGGTGGCGGCGTCCAGCTCACCGCTGACGGCGGTGGCGGCCACCACGACGGGAGGGAGGTTCGGGACCGGGCCCATGTGCGACCTCGCGGAACGGTGTACCGGCGGCCCGCTTCCCGACCTGCCGCGACGGTACGTCCAGGACCGGCGGCAGGCAACCGGCGGCCGGCGAGCCGCTGCGGCCGCACACCGTCCTCACGGCCGCGCCCGCGCTGCCACGGGCCGCGGGTCCGCCGGCGTGCTTGCGGGGTGCCGACGTGTCGGGTGAGGCTCAGCGCACCCGATCGACGGCGGCATCGACGAGGGTCTGCGCGCGCCGCAGTGCAGCCGTGCAGTTGGCGGCCGTGACGTTGCTGAGGCCGTAGTGCCCGGCGTCGGGTGCGGGCATCGGCAAGGGTGCAGGAGCTGGTGCGTGTGCTGTGTCCGCTCACGTGTCCGCCCCCTCGCCCGCCGCCTGCGCCACGGTCCCGAGCCCTGCCTGCGGCGTCGGGGGATGCAGGAGCTCACGCAGGCTGGGGCCGAGGAGCACGCGCCCGTCGGTGCGCAGGTTGGCGATCAGCGGCTGCTCCTGCGCGACGGCTTGGACGAGCTGGTGCTCGTCGAGGTGCACGAACTGCACCGTGTTGCCCGTCAGCGCTTCGAGGTCTTCGCCGAGCACGTGCACCTGCTGCGCCCAGGCCTCGTCGAGGTCGGCGCTCTCGGGGTCGACGTCCGTGGCGCGCACGAGCAGCAGGTCGATGTCGCTGTCGGGTCCTGCCTCACCACGGGCCCAGGATCCGAAGAGGACGGCGGCGCGAGGGGAGGGCGAGCACCGGGCCAGGCGCTCGACGAGCCACTGCTCGACGCTGTCGGTGGCGGAGGCCGCCTGCAGGACGGCGCCTGCCAGGACGTGCCGGCGGTTGAGGCGGTACATGACCGCGGAGCCGGTGTCCTCGGCGAGCAGCAGGCCGTGGGCGCTCAAGCGGTGCAGGCAGGAGCGGGTGCGTGCGTAGGAGCGGGACGCCAGGCGGGCCACCGCTGCGCCGCTGAGCGGTCGGTGGGTGCGGGCGAGCACGAGCAGGACGTCGGCGTCGACGGTGGGGGCGATGGTGCGCAGCGGGTTGGCGGCATCCACATCTCTCCTGTCGACAAAGCGATAGGGTTATCGCTTTAACGATACCCGGTGCGGTGCGCTGAGTCCCGCGCCACCACGGGCCGCGGGTCCGCCGGTTCCGGCTCGTCGAGCAGCGCCCGGAGCCCCGGGTGCCCACCCAGCCGGCGCCGGGCCCGGTGCAGCCGTACGCGCGCCGCACCCGAGCTGATCCCGAGGGCGCGGGCCGCCTCGCTGCCGGTCAGCCCGTCCCAGACCGTCAGCAGGAGCAGTTCCCGGTCCACCTCGCCGAGCTCCGCCAGGGCCCGGTGCAGCGCGACGGCCCGCGCCGAGCCGCCGGGCACGTCGTCGCCACCGCCGACCGCGCCCGGTCCGCCTCCGTGCTGCGCCACCTCGTCGAGGGGCAGGTGGGCGGGCGTGCGGCGGTGGTGCTCGGCCAGGACGAGGCGGGCGATGCCGTACAGCCAGGGCCGCTGCTGGTCCGCGGGGGGCAGGACGTCGCGGCGGCGCCAGGCCACCAGGTAGACCTGCGCGAGGAGGTCGGCGGCGTCGGCCGCCCCCGAGCCGCCGGCGGCGCCGCAGGTCCGGCGGTACAGCTGCTCGAAGGCGACCTCCTCCCCGCTCGGGGGTGCGGCGACGTGGCCGGGGTCCCGCACGAGGTCCGCCCCGGGGTGCTGGACGTTCACCGGCCCGGCCCCGCGTAACCGGGGTCGGCGTTCATCGCCGGGGTGTAGGCGGGCCGGCAGCGCCCGGAGCCGGTCACGGCGTCCAGCACCGCCTGGTGCTGCCCGCCCCCGGTGGCCGCGATGAGGGCGGGCACCCAGCCGAAGCGGGTCGGGGTGCCGACGCCCTGGTCACCGGCGTGGCCGGTCGCGCTGGGGTCCGGGTCGACGTCCCGCACCGCCGGCCACGCCAACGACCCCGCCAGCGCGGCCGTGGCGGTGTCGCGGGCGGCGCGGTCGCCGCGGGTGTCGGCGGCGATCCAGGCGTCGGCCCAGGTGCAGACGGCGTTCTGCGCCGCCTGCGCCCGCGCGGCGCTCTCGCTGATGACGGTGCCGCCCTCGCCCGGTGGGGTGGTGTCGCGCAGGGACCCGGTGACCGGCTCGGCCTCGCGCAGGTGCTCGTAGCCGGGGGCGTAGGGGATGTCGGCGATGAGCTCGCGCACGACCTCGACGTGGTCGCTGCCGCGCACGTCCAGCCCCTCCCCGGCACCTGCTGCCTGCACGTGCCAACCCGTGGCGTGCTGCCCGGTGCGGGTGGCGAGGTACTCGCCCGCCGAGGCGGTGCCCGCGCCGGCCAGCAGCACGGCGGTCGTGAGAGCGGACGTGCGCGCCACCCGCCGGCGCCGGCGGGCCCGCG
>NZ_BAABIL010000053.1:0-51469 GCF_039542765.1 Kineococcus glutinatus | reverse complement strand
GGGACCGCGCAGCACGGCGAGGGCCTGCCGCAGCGCGGCGCGGTCGGCGGCGGGATCGGTGCGGCGGCGGGGTGGCACGCCCGGATCCTGCCACCGCCGTGCGGGCCCGGCGCTTTCGCTATCACACTGCGTAGTTGGACTTATTGACAGGACATTCTTACCCATTTACCGTCATGCACCAGGTGCCGACCGCCGGACGGGCCCCGGCACCGACATCCCAAGGGCGCTGCGGCGCCACGAGCGCGAGGGAGCGCCGATGTCCACGGAACGTGCATCCGGCGGGGGCGGGCTCCTCGCCGCCCCTGCGGGCCAACGCGGTTTCCTGACCCGCCTGACCGTCATCTCCACCCTCGGAGGCCTGCTCTTCGGCTACGACACGGGGGTCATCTCCGGCGCGCTGCTCTACCTGCGCTCCGACCTGGGCCTGACCGTCGGGCAGGAGGCCACGGTCGTCAGCGTCCTGCTCTTCCCCGGCGCCGCCGTCGGCGCCCTGTGCGCCGGCCGCATCGCCGACCGGCTGGGACGGCGCAAGAGCCTGCTGCTCTGCGGCCTGGTGTTCCTCTTCGGGGCGCTGGCCTGCGCCGTCGCCCCGAACTACGGATTCATGGTCGCCGCCCGCACCCTGCTCGGCCTGGGCGTCGGCGCGGCCGCCGTGATCTGCCCCGTGTACCTGGCGGAGATGGCACCGGCGGACCGCCGGGCCCGGATGGTCACCATCAACGAGCTGATGATCGTGACCGGCCAGCTGCTCGCCTTCGCGATCAACGCGCTCATCGACCAGACCATCGGCGGTGAGGGCGTCTGGCGCCTCATGCTCGGCATCGCCTCCGTCCCGGCGATCGCCCTGCTCATCGGCATGGCGGTGCTGCCGGAGTCGCCGCGCTGGTTCGCCCTGAAGGGCCGCACGCAGGAGGCCCGCGAGGTCCTCGCGCACAGCCGCTCCCCCCACGACGTCGAGATCGAGCTGCACGAGGTGGCGCACCTCGCCGAGCAGGACCGGGCCGCCGCCCGCACCCCGATCCGGCAGGTGCTGGCCGCCAACCCGTGGATGCGCCGGCTGCTGTGGATCGGTGCCGGCCTGGCGGCCGTGCAGCAGGCCACGGGCATCAACACGGTCAACTACTACGCGCCGACGATCCTGGAGGACAGCGGCCTGACCGCCAGCGTGTCCCTCGTCTCCACGATCGCCGTCGGCGTCACCTCGGTCGTCATGACGCTGGTGGGCATCTGGCTGCTGGGGTTCGTGGGGCGCCGCCGGATGCTGCTGACCGGGTTCACCGGCGTGGCCTGCTCCCAGGCGCTGCTGGCGCTGGCGTTCCTGCTGCCGGCCACCACGACGCGCAGCTTCGTCATCCTCGGCTGCATGCTGGTGTTCGTCGCCTTCGTGCAGTGCTTCATCGGCACCGGCGTCTGGCTGATGCTGGCGGAGATCTTCCCGCTGGCCATCCGGGGCTTCGCGATGGGCCTGTCGGTGTTCGTGCTGTGGACGGTCAACGCGGCCATCTCCTGGCTGTTCCCGCAGGTCAACACCGCCCTGGGGTCCACCGGCACCTTCGGCATCTTCGTGCTGGTCAACCTCGCCTCGATCGTCTTCATCGCCCGGTGCGCCCCGGAGACGAGGGGGCACACCCTGGAGTCGCTGGAGGAGCACCTCAAGACCCCGCCCGGCGGCATCCCGGTCGTCGGCGGCGCCGAGCGCTTCCGCTGAGCACCCGGGCGGGTCCTGCACCCGCCACGTGCGAGGGCCCCCACCGCCGGTCGGTGGGGGCCCTCGCACGTGGCGGCCGGTCCTCAGCCGGCGGACGGGACCCGCCGCTGCTGCTGGGCGGCCAGCGCCGCGTGCAGCCGCCCGGCGTCCCAGCCCTCCGCCAGCGCCTGCCGCACCAGCTCCGCCTGCGTCTGCGGGGCCAGGCCCCCGACGGGCTGGTCGCGGTCCAGGTTCGTGGGGAACGCGTAGCCCTCCGCCGACGCCGCGACGACGTTGGCCAGCTCGCGCTCGGGTGCACCGGCCGCCCGGCGGCGGGCGAGGACCCCGTACAGCACCTCGCACATCGCGGTGCGGTCCACGGACTCCATGGCCCGGCCGAACGCGGAGGAGATCTGCAGGAGGTTCGCCATCCGCCTGACGTCGGCGCTGCGGTTGGTGCCGGCGCCGTGGAAGAGGGCCGGGTTGAAGAACACCGCGTCACCCTTGGCCAGCGGCAGCTGCACGAAGCGCTCCTCGAAGTACGCGGTGAACCGCGGGTCGTGGAAGGCGACGTACCCGGCGGGGAACTTCTGCGAGTGCGGCAGGTAGAGGGTGGGGCCCGTCTCCACCGGCATGTCCACGTGCGCCACCGCGCCCTGCAGGGTGAGCAGCGGGGACAGCGCGTGGACGTGCGCCGGGAAGCCCAGCGCCTGCTCGGCCGACATGAACCCCAGGTGGTAGTCGCGGTGGGCGGTCTGGGCCGCGCCGCCGGGGTTGACGACGTTCACCTGGGACGTCACCTGGTAGCCGCGGCCTAGCCACGCCTCGCAGACGAGGGCGAGGGCGTCGTTGGCGTAGTAGTCCGCGAACGCCTCCGGGTCGCGCAGCGCGAACTTGTCCAGCGCACCCCAGACGCGGTCGTTGGCGCCGGGCTTGGCGAAGTGGTCCCCGGCCTGCACGCCGGCGGCGCGCTGGGCGGCGATGAGGTCCTGGAACACCGCGGTGGCGCGGTCGACGGCGCCGGCTTCGAAGGCGCCGGCGAGCACGACGATGCCCGGGCCCTCCAGCAGGGCGCGGGCGACCTCGGCCTGCGCGTCGCGCCGGCCCCGCGGCGTGGCGGCGGCCGCGAGCAGGCGGGGGCCGTAGACGAGCACGCCCTGCTCGACGGCGTCGGCGCAGGGGTAGCCGCGCAGGTCGGTGTCCTGCTCGACCACGGCGCGGAACTCCTCCAGCCGGCAGTCGGCCGCGCTGAACCAGCCGGTGGCGGGTGCGGGGGTGGTGGGTGCGGGGGTGGTGGGTGCGGGGGTGGTGGGTGCGGGGGTGGCGGTCACGGGACCACGTCCTCTCGTCGTCGAACGGGTGGCTGCACGTCGCGCCGGGTCCCGCGGGCGCCGGTCCCCCCGGGGTTCGTGGCGGGGTCCGTGGCGGGCGAGCCGGGGAACGCGATGCCGGTGCGGCCGCGGATCGCGTCGAGGACCTCCAGCACCGCCAGGGAGCGCTCCAGCGGCCACAGCGGGGACCCCGTCTCGCCGGCGTCGATGCGGCGGGCCACCTCCGCGGCCTCGTGGTGCAGGCCGTCGTGCCCGGTGGCGGCCTCCCGGTGGGCGAGGACGCGGCCGCCGGCGAGGCGGACCTCCACGTCGCCGGGCGCGAAGAACGGACCGGGCAGCACGAGGGTGCCGGCCGTGCCGGCGACGACGGCGGACGTGGGGGTGTCGCTGAACAGGGTCGTGGACAGCAGCGAGTGCGCCCCAGC
The DNA here is from genome assembly GCF_039542765.1 of Kineococcus glutinatus. Lineage (NCBI taxonomy): Bacteria > Bacillati > Actinomycetota > Actinomycetes > Kineosporiales > Kineosporiaceae > Kineococcus > Kineococcus glutinatus. The sequence goes on along the minus strand of NZ_BAABIL010000053.1, from coordinate 48,026 downwards.
GCCGTGGCGCAGGACGGCGGAGACCTGCCCGTGCACGCCACCGGGGGCGTCGGAGCTCACGGCGTGGACCTCCTCGGGAGGGCCGAGCACCGCCACGGCCAGCGCCGCGCAGTACGTGCCGAGGTCCAGCAGCGGGCCGCCGGCCAGGTCGGCGCGCATGATGCGGTGCTCCGGTCCGAAGCGCTCGCCGTGGTCGGCGACGACGGTGCGCAGCTCGCCGAGCAGGCCGTCGGCCAGCACCTGCCGCACCACGTCGTAGCGGGGCAGGAACGCCGTCCACATCGCCTCGGTGCACAGCAGTCCGCGCTCGCGGGCGCGCTCGGCCACCTCCCGGCCCTGCGCCGCGTCGAGGGCGAGGGGTTTCTCCACGAGGACGTGCTTGCCGGCGTCGAGCGCCAGCAGGGCGTGGGGGTGGTGCTGCGGGTGCGGGGTGGCGACGTGGACGACGTCGACGCCGGCGTCGCGCACGAGGGCCTCGGCGCTGCCGTGGGCGCGGGGCACGCCGTGGCGGGCGGCGAAGGCGGCGGCGGCCTGCGGGGTGCGGGCACCGACGGCGACGACCCGCTGGCGGGTGTGCCGGCGCAGGCTTGCGGTGAACCGCTCGGCGATCCAGCCGGTGCCCAGCACGCCCCAGCGCAGCGGCGGCGCGGCGAGCGGGTCCGGGGTGCGCGGCGCCGGCAGCGCGCCGGTGCCGGCGGTCACCGCGCCACCTGGGGCACCTCGACGGGGACGGGCCCGCCACCGGCGCGCATGGAGGTGATCGCCGCGTCGGCGACGGCGGCGGCGAGCACCCCGTCGCGGCCGGTGGCCAGCGGCGCGGGGGTCCCGGCGGCGACGGCGTCGACCCAGGCCTGCAGCTGCAGGCGGTAGGCGTCGGCGAACCGCGGGCGCCAGTCGGCGGCGTAGCCGGTGCTGCGGGTGCGGGCGCCGTCCAGGACGGTGCGCACCGGTTCGGCCAGGCTCGCGGCGCCGCCCTCCCCCACCACCTCGCAGCGGATGTCGTAGCCGTAGCCGGCGTTCAGGAACACCTCCACGGTGGCCAGCGCCCCGCTCGCCGTGCGCAGCAGCACCACCTGGGGGTCGACGAGGCCCGGCACCCGCGCCGGGTGGTGCGGCGCGGACCAGGACACCTCCACGACCGGGCTGCGCAGCAGCCACGGCACGACGTCGAACTCGTGGACGGCCGAGCCGGTCAGGGAGGACTCCGACGTGGCGCCCGGACCGGAGCTGACGCCGCGGCTGACGCAGTGCACCAGCAGCGGGGCGCCGATCCCACCGCGCTCCAGCGTGGCGCGCAGCTCGGCGTAGCCGGGGTCGAAGCGGCGCATGAAGCCCAGCGACAGCAGCTCCGCCCCGCGCGGGCCGATGTCGGCGAGCACCGCGGCGGCCTCGGCCAGCGTCGGGGCCAGCGGTTTCTCGCAGAGCACGGGCGTGCCGGCGGCCACCGCGGCGCGCACCAGGCCGGCGTGGGTGGCGTCGTGGGAGGCGACGACCACCGCGTCCACCGCCGGGTCGGCCAGCAGCGCGGCGGCGTCGGCGGCGACCCCGACCCCCAGCTCGCCGGCGACCGCACCGGCGCGGGCGGCGTCGACGTCGGTGACGGCCACCAACCGCGCACCGGACACCGACCGGGCCAGGGTGCGGGCGTGGTCGGCGCCCATGACGCCGGTGCCGACGACGCCGACGCCGAGCACCGCCGGGGCGCTCACAGCTCCCCGGTGAGGAACTGGGCGCGGCCGTGGCCGAAGGACCAGTCGGCGTCGGAGTTCTCCACGACGGAGACGACGACGTCGGTGGGCGCGATGCCGCAGCGGTCGGCGAGGTTGGCCACGAGCAGGGCGTAGAAGCGCTCCTTCTGCTCGCGGGTGCGCTGCCGGCTGGTCATCTGCAGCACCACGACGTCGTCGGTGCGCGCGATGCCGAGGCCGGTGTCGTGGACGACGAGCTCACCGGGGACGTGCTGGTGGACGACCTGGTAGCGGTCGCCGTCGGGCACCTCGAACGCCGCCACGACGGCGTCGTGGGCGGCGTCGAGCAGGGTGCGCAGCTCGTCGGGGGTGCGGCCGGCGACGAGGTCGAAGCGGAGCAGCGGCACGGAAACCTCCTGTCAGAACGTTCTTGCACATCAGGGCTGCCACCGCCGCGCGGGGGCCCCGGGCGCACGGAGGGGCGGGCGCCGCGGCACCCGCCCCCGTGCGCCCACCGGGCCTCACCAGCGGTCGACGTACTCCTGGATCCGCTTGCGCATGAGCCGGCTGGACTCCTCGCGCTTCTCCTCCCACGCGAACACGCTGGCGCACAGCGCACCGTCGAAGCCGACCTCGCCGAGCGCGGCGAAGATGCCGTCGAAGTCCACCTCGCCCTCACCGATGTTGAGGTGCTGGTGGATGCGGGCGGTCGAGCCGGGCGGGTTGACGATGTAGCGCAGACCCGACGAACCGCGGAAGTCGAACGAGTCCGCGACGTGCACGTGGCGCACCAGGTCCCCCGCGTACCGGACGATGCCGGGGCCGTCACCACCCTGGTGGAAGGTGTGCGGGGTGCAGTAGACGAACCCCAGCCACGGCCGGTCGAGGCCGCGCACCAGGTCCACCGCGCGGAAACCGTCCTCGACGAAGTCGTCGGGGTGCGGCTCCAGGCGCAGCTCGACACCGGCGGACTCGAAGACCGGCGCCAGCTCCTCGAAGGAGGTGAAGAACCGCGCCTCGCTGGCCTCCGGCAGCTCGGGGCGGCCGTTGAACTCCGACTGCACGACCGGCACGCCGAGCTCGGTGGTGACCTCGACGATGCGCTTGATGTTGCGCACCGCCTGCCTGCGCTCGTCCTCCCCCGGGCCGGACCAGCGCTGCACGAACTGGGTGGAGCACACGCCCACCCCCGCGGCGTCCAGCGCCTTGCGGAACCGGCGCACGGTGGCCAGGTCGACGCGCGGGTGGCGGAAGAACGGGATGAAGTCCTCCCGCGGCGACAGCTCGATCCACTCGTAGCCGAGGTCGGCCACGAGACCGGGCAGCTCCAGGAGCGGGACGTCGCGGAACATGTACGTGTCGAGGGCGATCTGCATGCTCGTCAGCTCCTCTCAGGGCCGGGGGCCGAGGTCGACCTCGACGCGGCGCCCGGTGCGCAGGGACTCCACGCCGGCGGCGCAGACCGCGGCGGCGGCGTAGCCGTCCCACACGCCCGGGCCGTCGACGCCCGCCCCGCCGCGGACGGCGTCCACCCAGCGCTGGAACTCGGTGTCGTAGGCGGCGCCGAACCGCTCCTTGAAGTCGGCGGCGATGCCACCGCCCCAGCCGGCCGCGGAGCGCTGCACCAGGCCCACGCCCAGGCCGATCGTGGCGCTGCCGCGCTCGGCGACCAGCTCGGTGCGCACCTCGTAGCCGAACGTGGTGTTCACGAAGATCTCCACGTCGACCAGGGTGCCGCCGGCGGTCTCCATGAGGACGAACTGCGGGTCCTGCAGGCCCTCGGGGGCGGCGGAGGTCCGGCCGGGGGTGAGCACCGTGATGGCGGTGATCTCCTCCCCCAGCAGGTAGCGGACCACGTCGACCTCGTGGACGACCGAGTCCAGGATCAGCATCTCGGAGCTGAAGTTGGGCGGGGTCGTGGCGTTGCGGTGCGCGCAGTGCAGGAACAGCGGCCGGCCCAGCTCCCCGGCGGCGATGACGCCGCGCAGCTGCTCGTACTCGGCGTCGAAGCGGCGCATGAAGCCCACCTGCACCAGCCGGCGGCCCAGGGCGTGCTCGGCCTCCACGACCTTGCGGGAGGTCTCCGGGGAGGTCGTCAGCGGCTTCTCGCACAGGGTCGGCTTCCCGGCCTCGAGCGCCTCGAGGACGAGGTCCTCGTGCGTGAAGCCGGGGGTGGCGATGACGACCGCGTCGACCTCGTCGTCGGTGATGGCCGCGACCGGGTCGTGCACGGCGCGCACGCCGAACTCCGCGGCGACGGCGTCGGTGCGCGCGGCGTCCACGTCGCTGACCGCGACGAGCCGGGCCCCCTTCGTGAGCTGCGCCAGGCGCCGGGCGTGGTCCTGGCCCATCATCCCGACGCCGAGCACGGCGACGCGGAGATCACCGTCGTAGCCCTGGCGGGCGGTGTGCCGTTCGGCGGTCTGCGTGGCCGTGCTCATTCCTCGTCACCTTCCGGTCTCGCGGGACGCCGCCAGGACGGCGGCGGGTTCGGGGGTCTGGCCCGGTGCGCTGAGCTCGTGGCTGAGGGCCTCCAGCTCGGCGCCGCCGGCCATCTCGTTGGTGAGGCGGTCCAGCGTGATCTGGCTGCGCGCCATGTCCAGGGAGACGTTGCCGCGGTTGAGGATCACGAAGTGGTTGCCCACCAGGTAGGCGTGGTGCGGGTTGTGGGTGATGAAGATGACGCCCAGGCCGGCGTCGCGGGCCTTGGCGACGTACTTCAGCACCACACCGGACTGCTTCACCCCGAGGGCGGCGGTGGGCTCGTCCAGGATGAGGACCTTGGCGCCGAAGTAGATGGCCCGGGCGATCGCGATGCACTGCCGCTGCCCGCCCGACAGCGCGCCGACGGGGCGCTCCAGGTCGGGCACCGCGATGCCCATCTTCGTCAGCTCCTCGTCGGCGATGGCGACCATGCGCTTGACGTCCAGCCGCTTGAGGGGCCCCACGCCGGTGCGCAGCTCCGCACCGAGGAAGAAGTTGCGCCAGATGGACATCAGCGGCACCAGCGCCAGGTCCTGGTAGACGGTGGCGATGCCCCGCTCCAGCGACTCGCGGGGGGAGCCGAAGCGCACCTCCTCGCCGTTGACCTGCACCGTGCCCTCCGAGTGCTGGTGCAGACCGGCGATGATCTTGATGAGGGTCGACTTGCCGGCACCGTTGTCGCCGAGCACGCAGGTGATCTCCCCCTGCCGCACCGAGAGCGACACACCCCGCAGGGCGTGGACGTTGCCGTAGCGCTTGCCGACGTCGGTCAGCCGCAGGATCTCGGTGTTGGGGGTCTGCGGCACCCCGCCGGCCGTGGTCGTCTCCGTCATCGTCCTCACCTCTTCGCGGCCTGGTTCTTGACGACCAGGTTGACGATCGTGGCCAGCAGGAGCATCACGCCGAGGAACAGCTTGAACCAGTTGGCGTCCCAGCCGGCGTAGACGATGCCCAGGCTCGTCATGCCGAAGATCAGCGCGCCGATCGCCGAGCCGATCGCCGAGCCGTAGCCACCGGTGAGCAGGCAGCCGCCTACGACGGCGGCGATGATGTAGATGAACTCCTGCCCCACCCCGCCGCCGGACTGGATGGAGTCGAAGCTGAAGAGCTGGTGCATGCCCACGAACCAGGCCATGAACCCCACCAGCATGAACAGCCCGATCTTCGTGCGCCTGACCGGGACGCCGACGGCGCGGGCGGCGGCGGAGTCACCGCCGACGGCGAAGATCCAGTTGCCGACGCGGGTGCGCAGCAGCGTCCAGGTGCCCAGGGCGACGAAGAGGATCCACCACAGCACCGTGACCTTGATGTTGACCCCGCCGACGGACACGTTGGAGGCGAACACGGCCTGCGCGGAGGAGAAGCCGTCCATGTCGGCGACGGAGTCGGAGGAGACGGAGCCGGTGAGCAGCTTGGTCACCCCCAGGTTGATGCCCTGCAGCATGAAGAACGTGCCGAGGGTGATGAGGAAGCTCGGCAGCCCCGTCCGCACGAGCAGCCAGCCGTTGAACGCCCCGATGCCCAGCGACACCACCAGCGCCACGACCACCCCGACCCACAGGTTGAGCCGCAGCTGGTAGGCGAACGTCGTGGCGAACAGCGCCGACGTGGTGACCGCCACGCCGGCCGACAGGTCGAACTCGCCGCCGATCATGAGCAGCGCCACCGCCAGGGCCATGATCCCGATGGTGGAGCCGGCGTAGGCCACCGTCGCCAGGGAGGACGCCTGCCGGAACGTCGGCGCCACCGCGCAGAACAGCACGAACACGGCTACGGCGCCGATGAGGGAGCCGATCTCCGGCCGCGACAGCAGCCGGGAGGCCAGCGGCCGGGTGCGGACCCGGTCGTCGGCGGCGCGGGTGGCGGGAGGGGTTCCCCCCGCCGTCGACGGGCTGACCGCGGTGCTCACCGGGTGCCGTTCGCCGCGAAGTCGGCCACCCGGTCGACGTTCGTGGAGTCGATGAACGAGGGGCCGGTCAGGGTCGCCTGGCCGCCGCCGATGGTGTTGCCGTTGGTCTTCTGCAGCCACAGCGCGTCGACGGCCAGGTAGCCCTGCAGGTAGGGCTGCTGGTCGATGGCCCACTGCACGTCACCGCTCTGGATGGCGCCGATGAGCTCCTTGTTGGTGTCGAACGTGGCCACCTGCGCGCCGCTGGAGGCGTCGGCCACCGACTTCACCGCGGTCAGCGCGAACGGCGCGCCCAGGGTGACGACGCGGTCGATGCCGGGGTCCTGCTGCAGCTTGGAGGTGATCGACTGCTGCACCGAGGGCATGTCGGTGCCGGTGACGTAGAGGTTCTCCGTGGTGCCCGAGAAGGTCTTCGCCACACCGGCGCAGCGGGCCTCCAGGCCCACGTGGCCCTGCTCCTGGATGACGCACAGGGTGTGCTTGGCGCCCTCGGAGCTCAGCCGCTCACCGGCGGCCTCGCCGGCCAGCCCCTCGTCCTGCCCGAAGTAGCTCAGCGCGCCGGCGGCCTCCCACTCCCCGAAGCCGCCGTTGAACGCCACGACCGGGATGCCGGCCTCACCGGCGGCCTGGACGCTCGGGGTGAGCGCGTCGGCCTTGGCGAGGGTCACCGCGATGCCGTCGACCCCGGCGTCGATGGCGCTCTGCACCAGGTTGGCCTGGTCCCCCGCCTCCGGCGCGCCCTGGTAGTTGAGCTCCACGTTGTCCTTGGCCGCGGCGGCCTCGGCGCCGGAGCGGACGATGTCCCAGAAGGTGTCACCCGGCGCCGCGTGGGTGATCATGGAGACGGTCATGCGCGGGGTGTCGGCCACCCCGGCGGCCGCGCCCGTCGCCTCGGAGGAGTCGTCGGGGGCACCACCGGAGCTGCTGCAGCCGGAGAGCACCACCGCGGCGAGCGCGGCCAGCACGGCGGCGGAGGTCTTGCGCGAGCGGGTCATCGTCGATCCGTTCCTCTCGGTGCGGGCGGGGTGAGCGGGACCTGGGGTCAGCGGCAGGACGTCAGGTAGGAGAAGGTGCGCCGGGCGATGGGCAGCGGCTGCTCGACGGGGCAGGGGTACATGTCCTGCTCGACGATGGCGAAGACGTCGCGGTCCAGGCCCTCGAGGGCGTCGAGGATCGGCGGCATGGCGGGCACGCCCCGCGGGGGCTCGACCATCGCGCCGAGCTTGACCGCGTCGCCGAACCCGAGGTCCTCCGCCTTGGCCTTGGCCACGACCTGCGGGTCGACCTGCTTGAGGTGGGCGTAGGCGATGCGGTCGGGGTACCTGCGGATGATCTCCAGGTTGTCGCCGCCGGAGTAGGCGACGTGCCCGGTGTCCAGGCAGAGCTTGACGGCGTCGGCGTCGGTCATCTCCAGGAAGCGCTCGATCTCGTCCTGGGTGTCGACGTGGGTGTCGGCGTGGGAGTGGAAGGCCAGCTGCAGCCCGTAGCCGTCGCGGACCTCGCGGCCGAGGCGGTCCATCCCCGACGCCAGGCGCTGCCAGCCCGCCTCGTCCAGGGTGCGGGGCTCGAGGGCCTCGCCGGTCGTGTCGCTGCGCCACTGGCCGGGGATGACCACGAGGTGGGTGCCGCCCATCGCCCGGGTGAGGGCCGCGACCTGCTCGACCTGCGCCCACGCCTGGTCGTAGTGGTCGGGGCGGTGCAGGGCGGCGAAGATGGTGCCGGCGGACACCCGCAGGCCGCGCCGCTCCAGCTCGTCGGACAGGCGCGCGGGGTCGGTGGGCAGGTAGCCGTGCGGGCCGAGCTCGATCCAGCGGTAGCCGGCGGTGACGACCTCGTCGAGGAACCGCTCCCAGGGGGTCTGCTGCGGGTCGTCGGCGAACCAGACGCCCCAGGAGTCGGGGGCGGTGCCGATGGTGAGGCGGCTGCGCCGCCCGGTGCCCGCGGTGCTGACCATGGGTGCTCCTCCACGTCGTCGTGCGCTCGTGCGGGCGCGGGGCGCCCGGTGCGGCTGGCAGAACTCTGGCGCGGGGACCCGCCACTGTCAAGCAATTGTCCGGACATACTTACGTGATGGATGCCGGTCGGCCGTCCTCCGGGACCCGGCCCGGACGCGCGGAGGCCGGGGCGCCCCCGCAGGGGCGCCCCGGCCTCCCGGGCGGTCGGTCGGACGGGCGTCAGAGCAGCGGGCGCTGGCGGGCCTTCTGCCGCTCGTACTCCGCGCGCGCGGTCTGGGTCGACCCCAGGTGCGAGACGCCCGAGACCGGCACGTCCCACCAGCCGCCGCCGTCGGGCGCCTCGGAGTGCAGGTCCGTCTCGACGTGCACCAGCGTGGACTCCGGGTGCGCCTTGGCGTCGCGCAGCGCCTCCACCAGCTCCTTGCGGGTGTTCACCCGCAGCACCCGCACCCCGAGGCTCTCGGCGTTCGCGGCCAGGTCCACGGGCAGCCTGTCGCCGGCCAGGCGGCCCTCGGCGTCCCGGTAGCGGTACCTCGTGCCGAAGCGCTGCGAACCGCGGGACTCGCTGAGGGCGCCGATGGAGGCGAAGCCGTGGTTCTGCAGCAGCACCACGATGACCTTGACGTGCTCCTGCACCGCGGTCACCAGCTCCGTCGGCATCATCAGGTAGGAGCCGTCCCCCACCGTGATGAAGACGTCCCGGTCCGGCGCCGCCATCCGCACCCCGATGCCGCCGGGGATCTCGTAACCCATGCAGGAGTAGCCGTACTCCACGTGGTAGCCCTTGCGCTCGCGGGTGCGCCACATGCAGTGCAGGTCCCCGGGCAGGGAACCCGCCGCGCACACCACGACGTCGCGGGCCTCGGCCACCTCGTCGACGGCGCCGAGCACCTCCGCCTGCGCCAGCAGCCCCGTCTCCTCGCCGATGCCGGAGTGGTAGTACCGCTCCACGACGGCGTCCCACTCCCGGTTGAGCCGCGCCGCGCGCTCGCGGTACCCCGGCGGCGTGGAGAAACCCGCCAGCTCGGCCCCGAGGGCCTCCAGCGCCTCGCGGGCGTCCGCCAGCACCGGCAGGCCCGCGTGCTTGACGGCGTCCAGCCCGGTCACGTTGACGTTGACGAACCGCACGCCCGGGTTCTGGAACGCCGTGCGCGAGGCGGTGGTGAAGTCCGAGTAGCGGGTCCCGATGCCGATGACGAGGTCGGCCTCCGCCGCGATCTCGTTGGCCGCGGTGGTACCCGTGGAGCCGATCGCCCCCAGGCACAGGGGGTGGTCGTAGGGCAGCGTGCCCTTGCCCGCCTGGGTCTGCCCCACCGGGATCCCCGTGGCCTCCACGAACGCGCGCAGGGCGTCGTCGGCGCCGGAGTACGTCACACCGCCACCGGCGACGATCATCGGTGCCTTCGCGGCCCGCACCAGCGCCGCCGCCTCCGCCACCAGGGCGCGCTCGGGCACCGGGCGGGAGATGCGCCAGGTGCGCTCGCCGAACAGCTCCACCGGCCAGTCGAAGGCCTCGGCCTGCACGTCCTGCGGCAGCGCGATCGTGGCCGCGCCCGTCTGCGCGGGGTCGGTGAGCACCCGCATCGCGCCCAGCAGCGCCGCGGGCAGCTGCTCCGGGCGCCACACCCGGTCGAAGAACCGCGACAGCGGCCGGAACGCGTCGTTGACGGAGACGTCGTAGCCGTAGTCCTGCTCCAGCTCCTGCAGGACGGGCGAGGCCACCCGGGTGGCGAAGACGTCGCTGGGCAGCAGCAGCACCGGGATCCGGTTGACGGTGGCCAGCGCCGCGCCGGTGAGCATGTTCGAGGAACCCGGCCCGATCGAGGCGGTCACCGCCAGGGTCTGCAGCCGGTCCTTCTGCCGGGCGTAGCCGACGGCGGTGTGCACCATCGCCTGCTCGTTGCGGCCGGTGACGTAGGGCACCTCGGCCGGCGGCCGCCAGCCGTCGCCCAGCGCTCCCAGCTCGGCCTCCAGCAGCGCCTGCCCGACACCGGCGACGTTGCCGTGGCCGAAGATGCCCAGGACGCCGCCGAAGAACGGCTGCCGCTGCCCGTCGCGCTCGGAGAACTGGCTCTGCAGGAACCGCACCACCGCCTGCGCGACGGTGAGGCGGACGGTGGCACCGTTGCTGCCGGAGGGGGTGCTGCTCATGGCGATCGGCTCCGATCGTGGCTGGGTCAGGAGTTGCTGGGCGAGGGGGCGGGGCGCAGGGGCAGGCGCGGGTCCACCTGCTGGTCCTCCCACGTGCTGCGCACCCACCCGTGGGCGGGGTCGTCGCAGATCTTCCAGGCCCGCTCGTCCTCCGGGCCGGCCATGACGTTGAGGTAGTACATGTCGTGCGAGGGCGAGGCGATGGACGGGCCGTGCCAGCCGTGCGGGATGAGCACGACGTCGCCGGAGCGGACCTCGGCCAGCACGTCGATCGGCCGCTCCGCCTCGCCGTAGACGCGCTGGTAGCCCACCCCGCCCGGCACGGCGGGCACCCCCTCGGGGGCGCGGGAGCGGAACGCGTAGTAGTAGACCTCCTCCAGCTCGCTCTCGGCCTCGCTGGTGCGGTCGTGCCGGTGCGGGGGGTAGGAGGACCAGTTGCCCGCCGGCGTGATCACCTCGCAGGCGATGAGCTTGTCCGTCTCGAACGCCTGCGGGGTGGCGAAGTTGTGCACCTGCCGGCTGCACGCCCCCGCCCCGCGCAGCTCCACCGGGACCCCGGAGGCGGGGCCGTAGCGGAACGGCAGCCGCCGCCGCGCCCGCGCACCCGGGAACGACAGCACCGCACCGGCCGCGCTGCGCACCGTCAGCTCGCTGTCGCGGCCGACGTAGGCGAAGTCGCTCACGCCGTCGAAGGGGCCGGCGCGCCCGGTGAGCTCATGGACCTCCCCGTCCACCTCGACGCTCGCAGCGCCGGACAGCGGCAGCACGAGCAGCTCGTCCTCACCGGTGCCGAACGTGTGCTCGCCACCGGGTTCCAGGGTCAGCACCCGCAGGCTGGAGAACCCCCAGCCCGCCCGCTCCGGCGTGACGACGAGGTCGAAGCCGTCGCGGGCGGCGCTGCCGGCGGGCAGGTGGAGCTGGGCATCGGTCACGGCGCGGGTCTCCTCGGGGGACGGGTCCGGTGGGCGGGGGTCAGTGGACCAGGGAGGCGGCGGTGCGCACCGCGCCGGCGACGTCGTCGTCGGGCGGGTACAGCAGGGTGCGCCCGACGGTCAGCCCGCGCACCGACGGCAGCGCCAGCGCCTTCTGCCAGGTCGCGAACGTCTCCTCCGGTGCGGTCGCCGGGTCGCCGCCGAGCAGCAGCGTGGGCAGCGTCGTGGCCTCCATGACGCGCTCCATGTCGTCCACGACGGGCAGCTTGAGCCACGTCCAGGCCGTGGTGCGCCCCAGGGCCTGCGCGACGTTCACGGACTTCACCACCCCGTCGGCGGTGAGGTCGTGCACGACCCGACCGCCCTCCCGGCGGGACCAGAACGGCTCGATCATCGCCACGAGCCGGCGCGCGGCCAGCTCGCTGATGGCGTCGGCGGACGCGGTGAGGGTGGGCAGCGTGCCGGGGTCGTCCAGGGCGATGCGGGTGAGGAACTTGCCGCCGTCGAGGTTCATGTCGGCGATGGCCTGCGCGTCGTAGCCGGTGAAGCGGTCGTCCAGCTCGAAGCAGGCGCCCTGCAGACCGCCGCGGTTCATCGAGCCGAAGACGACCTTGTCCTCCAGCGCCCCCATGAGGGTGAGGTCCTCGATGATGTCGGCGCTGCCGAGCAGGCCGTCCACGCCCGGGTCGGCCAGCGCCACCCGCAGCCGCTCCAGCAGCTCGGTGCGGCTGGCCATCGCCATCGGGCGCCCGCCCACGCCGTTGGCGCCGCGCGCGGGGTGGTCCGCCGCGACGACCATGAGCCGGCCGTCGGGCGGCAGCAGGGAGTGCCGGCGGCGGCGGGCGCGGGCCAGCTCACCGATGCGCTCGGGGTGGCGGGCGCGGATCTCGGAGACCTCCGCGTGGTCGCGGGCGAACTCCGAGGGCACGGCGGCGGGGGCCGGCGGGGTGAGCACGGGCGCGTTCGTCTCAGGCACGGGCGGCGACCTCCTCGAGCAGGGCCTCGACCTCGGCGGTCGTGGGCATGGCGGTGGAGCACTCCCGCCGGGTGGCGACGATGGCGCCGGCGGCGTTGGCGAAGCGCAGGACGCGCTCCAGGTCCCAGCCGGCGAGCAGGCCGTGGCACAGCGCACCGCCGAAGCCGTCCCCGGCACCCAGGCCGTTGATCACCTGCACGGGGGTGGGCGGCACCTCGACGACGCCCTCCCGGGTCATGCCGAGCACCCCCTTCGGCCCCTGCTTGACGATCGCGACCTCGACACCGGCGTCCAGCAGGGCCTCGGCGGCGCGGCGGGGCTCGGTCTCCCCGACGGCGACCTCGCACTCCTCGCGGTTGCCGACGGCGACGGTGACGTGCGGCAGCGCGCGGCGCACCTGCGCGGTGGCCTCGGCCGGGTCCTTCCAGAACATCGGCCGGTAGTCCAGGTCGAGGACGGTGAGCGGGCGGCGGGCCCGGGCCTGCCAGGCCGCGTGGTGGGCCGAGCGGCTGGGCTCCTCGCTCAGCCCGGTGACGGTGGCCCAGAACACCCCGGCCCCGGCGATCGCGTCGAGGTCGAGCTCTTCGGGGCGGATCTGCAGGTCGGGGGCGGTGGGCAGCCGGTAGAACAGCAGCGGGAAGTGGTCCGGCGGGTACATCTCGCAGAAGGCGAGCGGGGTGTTGAGGCCGTCCACGGGCGAGACGAAGGCGTCGGACACCCCGAGCTCGGCCAGCGCCTTGTGCACGAAGGTGCCGAAGGCGTCGCGGCCGGTGCGGGTGATGACGGCGCTCGCGCGCCCGTGCCGGGCGGCGGCCACGGCGACGTTCGTGGCGCTGCCACCGAGGTACTTGCCGAAGGTCTCGACGTCCTCCAGGCCGACGCCGTCCTGCAGGGGGTAGAGGTCGACGCCGACCCGCCCCATGGTCACCACGTCGAACGCGGCGGTGCTGTTCACGCGAGTCCTCCTGTGCGGTCGGTCGTCGGGCCGGGTCGGCGCCGGGCGGGTCGCCGGGTGGGTGCTGGGCGGTCGGCGCCGTCGCGGGCGGGGTGGCGCCGAGGTGCGCGCCCCGACCGCGACGGCCCTCCCCGGGCTGCGGCTCCCCGGGCCGCGCCGGCGCGGGGACGTGCACGAGCCTGCCGCGCCCACCAGGCAGTGTCAAGAGTATGTCAGGACAAGTGAGCATGGTTGGCCACCAAGGACACAGCCGCGATCTAGCATGTGAGGACGTCACGTCATGGAGACGTAGGTACCGCTTGTGACTATGCTCGACACCACCGCCACCGGGGGCGCAGCCGCCCGGGCGCAGCCGAGGGAGTGGGATGAGCGGCCTGTTCGTGGACCTCGACCGGTCCAGCCCCGTGCCCCTGTACTTCCAGGTCGCCCGGCAGATCGAGGCCGCCATCGAGAGCGGCCAGCTCGCCCCCGGCTCCCGGCTGGACAACGAGATCAGCCTCGCCGACCAGCTCGGGCTCTCGCGGCCCACGATGCGCCGCGCCATCCAGCAGCTCGTCGACAAGGGCCTCCTCGTGCGCAAGCGCGGCGTCGGCACCCAGGTCGTCCACGGGCAGGTCACCCGCCCCGTCGAGCTGACCAGCCTCTTCGACGACCTCACCCGCTCCGGCCAGGCGCCGCGCACCGACGTCCTGCTGCACCGCGTCGAGCCCGCCGGTGACGAGGTGGCCGTCGCCCTCGACCTCGCGCCGGGCACCGAGGTCCTCCACGTCCGCCGGCTGCGCTTCTCCGCCGGCGAACCCCTCGCCGTCCTCGACAACCACCTGCCGCCGGAGTTCACCGACCTCGGCGCCGAGGACCTGCAGCAGCGCGGGCTGTACCAGCTGCTGCGCAACCGCGGCGTGGGCATGCGCGTGGCCAAGCAGCGCATCGGCGCCCGCCGCGGCACCACGGAGGAGTGCCACCTGCTCGGCGAGCGGCGCGGCTCCCCCCTGCTGACGATGGAGCGCACCACCCACGACGACTCCGGCCGCGCCGTGGAGTGGGGCCAGCACGTCTACCGCGCCAGCCGCTACGCCTTCGAGGTCACCCTCGTCGACCGCTGAGGCGGCGCCACGCGCAGGAGGGCCGGACCCCGCGGGGTCCGGCCCTCCTGCGCGTGCGGCTCAGCCCTCGAAGCGCGCCGGCAGCGTGCGGGTGTGCGCCTCGCGCAGCTCCGCCAGCGGCACCGCGAACAACCCCTGGACGTCCACGGCGGCGTCGGCGCCGACCTCCTCCGTCACCCCGACCCGCAGGTGCGCCAGACCGCGGGCGGTGCACATGTCGGTGAACCGCACCTCCTCCTCGCGCGGCACCGCCACCAGCACCCGGCCGGCGGACTCGGAGAACAGCGCGACGAACGGGTCGATCCCGTCGCGCTCGCACAGCTCCTCCAGCCACAGCCGCGCCCCGGCGCCGAAGCGCAGGCACCCCTCGACCAGCGCCTGCGCCAGCCCGCCCTCGGACAGGTCGTGCGCGGCGTCGACCAGGCCGTCGCGGGAGCAGTTCACCAGCACGTCGGCCAGCAGCGCCTCGTGCGCCAGGTCCGGCCGCGGCGGCAGCCCACCGAGGTGGCGGTGCTCCACCCACGCCCACTCCGAGCCGGCGAGCTCGTCGCGGGTGGTGCCCAGCAGGTACAGCGCCTGCCCGGCCTGCCGCCACCCGGAGGGCGTGCGGCGGGAGACGTCGTCCAGCACGCCGAGCACCCCGATGACGGGGGTGGGCAGCACCGCGGAGTCCAGGCCCCGGTCGCCGGTCTGGTTGTACAGCGACACGTTGCCGCCGGTGACGGGTACGCCGAGCCGCTCGCAGGCCAGCGCCAGGCCGCGCACGGCCTCGGCGAACTGCCACATGACGCCCGGGTCCTCCGGGGAGCCGAAGTTCAGGCAGTCCGTCACCGCCAGCGGGCGCGCCCCGGCGGTGGCGACGTTGCGGTACGCCTCCGCCAGGGACAGCTGCGCACCCGTGGCCGGGTCGAGCTTGGTGAAGCGGCCGTTGCCGTCCAGGGCGAGGGCCACGCCGAGGCCGGTCTCCTCGTCGACGCGCACCACGCCCGCGTCGTCGGGGGTGGCCAGCGTCGTGTTGCCCAGCACGTAGCGGTCGTACTGGTCGGTGACCCACGCGCGGCTGCACAGGTTCGGGGAGGCGACCATCCGCAGCAGGGTGGCGCGCAGCTCCTCCCCCGTGCCCGGGCGCGGCAGGCGCCCGGGCGTCGGGGCGTCGGCCTGCAGCGCGTCCTGCGAGGCGGGCCGCGCGTAGGGGCGCTCGTAGACGGGACCCTCGTGGGCGACGGTGCGCGGCGGCACGTCCACCACGGTCTCGCCGTGCCACTGCACCACGAGGTGGTCGCCGTCCGTGACCTCGCCCAGGACCGCCGCCTCGACGTCCCACTTCGCGGTGACCGCGAGGAACGCCTCGACGTTGGCGGGGGTGACGACCGCCATCATCCGCTCCTGCGACTCGCTCATGAGGATCTCCTCCGGCGAGAGGGAGGGGTCGCGCAGCGGCACCCGGTCCAGGTGGACGAGCATGCCGCCGTCACCGGCGCTGGCCAGCTCGCTGGTGGCGCAGGACAGCCCCGCGCCGCCGAGGTCCTGGATGCCCTCCACCAGGCCGGCGGCGAACAGCTCCAGGCAGCACTCGATGAGGACCTTCTCCTGGAACGGGTCGCCCACCTGCACCGCGGGGCGCTTGCTGGGGCCGGTGTCCTCGAACGTCTCGCTGGCCAGCACCGACACGCCCCCGATGCCGTCGCCACCGGTGCGGGCGCCGAACAGCACCACGAGGTTGCCCGCGCCGCGCGCGTTGGCGAGGTGGACGTCCTCGTGCTTCATGGCGCCCACGCACAGGGCGTTGACGAGGGGGTTGCCCTGGTAGCTGGGGTCGAAGAACACCTCCCCGCCGATGTTGGGCAGGCCGATGCAGTTGCCGTAGCCGCCGACGCCGGACACCACGCCGGGCAGGACGCGGGCGGTGTCGGGGTGGTCCACCTCGCCGAAGCGCAGGGAGTCCATGACGGCGATCGGCCGCGCGCCCATCGCCATGATGTCGCGGATGATCCCGCCGACGCCGGTGGCCGCGCCCTGGTAGGGCTCGATGAAGGAGGGGTGGTTGTGGCTCTCCACCTTGAAGGTGACGGCCCAGCCCTGCCCGATGTCGACGACGCCGGCGTTCTCGCCGATGCCGACCATCAGGTGCTTCTTCATCTCGTCGGTGGTGTGCTGCCCGAAGGTGCGCAGGTGCACCTTGGAGGACTTGTAGGAGCAGTGCTCGCTCCACATCACCGAGTACATCGCCAGCTCCGCACCGGTGGGGCGGCGGCCGAGGATCTCGCGGATGCGGGCGTACTCGTCGGCCTTGAGGCCGAGCGCGGCCCAGGGCTGCTCCTGCTCCGGGGTGGCGGCGGCCCGGGCGACGGTGTCGAGGGCCGCGCCGGGGCGGGCGGGGGTGTGGGTGCTCACGCGCCCACCGCCGACACCAGCGCCGAGGCGATCACCGAGGTGAACAGGTCCAGGCCGTCGGTGCCCGGGCCGTAGCCCGGCTCCACCGCGTGCTCGGGGTGCGGCATGAGGCCGACGACGTTGCCGCGCTCGTTGGCGATGCCGGCGATGTCGCGCAGCGAGCCGTTGGGGTTGGCGCCGAGGTAGCGGAACACCACCCGCCCCTCGCCCTCGAGCCGGTCGAGGGTGGCCTCGTCGGCGACGTAGCCGCCCTCGCCGTTCTTCAGCGGGACGACGATCTCCTGCCCGGCGTCGAACGCCGACGTCCACAGCGTCGAGGTGGACTCCACCCGCAGCCGCTGGTCCGTGCAGACGAACTTGCGGTGGTCGTTGCGCACGAGCGCCCCGGGCAGCAGGTGCGACTCGCACAGCACCTGGAAGCCGTTGCAGATGCCCAGGACGGGCAGGCCGCGCTGCGCCTGCGCGACGACCTCGCCCATGACGGGCGAGAAGCGGGCGATGGCGCCGCAGCGCAGGTAGTCGCCGTAGGAGAAGCCGCCCGGCAGCACGACGGCGTCCACGCCGTGCAGGTCGGCGTCGGCGTGCCACAGGGCGACGGGCTCGCCACCGGCGAGGCGCACGGCGCGGCGGGCGTCGCCGTCGTCGAGGGAGCCGGGGAAGGTGACGACGCCGATCCTCACGCGCCGGCCCCCACCGCACCGGTCGCGGCGCCCTCCGCGGCGCGCACGGAGACGACGTCCTCGATCACCGGGTTGGACAGCAGGGTCTCGGCGGCGCGGCGGGCCTGCTCGAGCACCTCGTCGGTGACCTCGCCGTCCACCTCCAGCTCGAACCGCTTGCCCTGGCGGACCCCCGTGAAGCCCGTGAAGCCCAGCCGCGGCAGCGCGCCGACGACGGCCTTGCCCTGGGGGTCGAGGATCTCGGGTTTCGGCATGACGTCGATGACGACGCGGCCCATGCGCGACGCTCCTGTGGTCTCGAGGGGACTGCTCCCGGACGTGCCCTGCGTGGGTGCTGGCGCGCTGCACCGGCACCCCCAAGGTTACCCGCGCGCGGAGGACCCCCCGTCCGGCCGGAGCGCGGGGCGAGCGCCCCGCGCCGCTCACCGCCGACGGCGGACGCGCCGCAGCGGACCCGGCTCGTCCTCGGCCGCCGGCCGGGCGCCGATCCTGCCGTGCAGCCGGCGCAGGTGGGCGTCGGCGGCCGCGCAGAGCCCCTCGACGTCGCCCGCCTCCAGCGCCGCCAGCATCGCGGCGTGCTCGGCGACGAGCAGCACCCCCTCCGCGTGCGGCAGGTCCCGCATCGGGCGGTGCGGGTCGGTGGTGTCCCACGTCGTGGCGAACAGCCGCAGCAGGCGCGGCATCGCGCAGGGCCCGACCAGCGCCATGTGGAAGGCGCGGCTGGAGCGGTGGTGGGCGAGCTCGCCGCCGGCCTCCAGGGCCGCGGCCACCGCCACGAGCGCGGCGCGCGCCCGCTGCAGGGCCGGGGCCAGCGCCTCCGGCGGCGCCGTGGCGGCGCGGCGCAGCTCGGCCAGCTCCAGGATGCCGCGCACCTCGTACAGCTCGTCGAGCTCGTCGGGGCGCAGCCGGGCCACCGCGTAGCCCTGCCGGGGCCGGTGCTCCACGAGCCCCTCGCCCACCAGCGTCATGAGGGCCTCGCGCACCGGCACGCGGCTCACCCCGCCGGCGGCGGCGACCTCCTCCACGTCGATGGCCCGCCCGGGCGCGAACTCCCCGTCGAGGACCCGGCGGCGCAGCTCGGCCAGCACGGCCTCGCGGGTGGTGCCCGCCCGCGGCGGCCCGCCGGGGTCAGCGGCCGGCACCGACCCCCGTCCCCCGCTGCCCGGACCGCTCGTGACCGGGCCCCTCGGCCGCCGCTCCTGCCGCACCCCGCGCAGCGTGGCGGCTCCCGGCGCGCCCGTCGAGGTCCACCGCGCGCCGCGCCGGGCCGCTGACCGGCCAGCCGCTGACGGGACCGGCCTTGGGGCGGGCGTAGCTGCGGACCTTGGAGGTGCGCAGGCCGAGGGCCACGAGGGACTCCGCCAGCCGGACCGCCGCGGCCACCCCGTCCACGACGGGCACGGCGAGGGCGGGGGCGACCCGCTCGGCCAGCCCCGCCATGCCCGCGCAGCCGAGCACGACGACCTCCGCGCCGTCCTCGGCCACCACCCGGCGGGCGGCCGCGGTGAAGGCCGCCGCGGTGGCGGCGCGGTCCGCGCCCAGCTCCCCCACCCCCAGGCCGACCGCGCGCACCCCGGCGCACCGCTCGGCCAGCCCCGCCGAGCGCAGCCGGTCGCGGATCGCGGGCACGGTGCGGTCCAGCGAGGTGACGATCCCGAACGTGCGGCCCACGAGCATCGCGACGTGCGCGGCGGCGTCGGTGATGTCGACGACCGGCACGTCGAGCAGGTCCTGCAGGCCCTCGCGGCCGTGCTCGCCGAACCCCGCCTGCACGACGGCGTCCACGTGGCCGGGGTACGTCACGACCCGGTCCATGACGGCGACGGCGGACAGGTAGCTCTCGAAGTTGCTCTCCACCGACGCCGGCCCGAACAGCGGCTGCACCGCGTCGACCTCGGTGCCCGGCGAGGCCGCCGCCCGCGCGCTGGCGCGGATGGCGGCCGTCACGTCGGCGTCGGTGTTGACGTTGACGACGAGGATCCGGCTCACGCCGGCACCCGGGCGGCGGGGACGGCCGGTGCGGGGATCGCCGAGCGGCGCAGCCAGTAGGCGGCGAAGGCGATGGCGGCGCCGATGAACCAGCTGAACGCCGCGACGGTGCTCCAGCCCGCCATGACCGGCAGCAGGGCCAGCACGGCGCCGACGACGGTCGCGACGACCGCGACGGGGTTCACCCCCCTGCGGTAGTGGTAGGCGCCCTGCGGGTCCATCGTGTAGAGGGCGTCGACGTCCACCCGCTGCTTCTTCACCAGGTAGTAGTCGGCGATGAGGACGCCGTAGAGCGGGCCGATGAAGGCGCCGAGCACGTCGAGGGTGTAGTGGATCGCCTCGGGGTTGTTGTAGAGGTTCCACGGCGTGAGCAGCACCGAGCCCACCGCGGCGATCATGCCGCCCATCCGCCAGGAGATGCGCTGCGGCGCGACGTGGGAGAAGTCGAACGCCGGGGAGATGAAGTTCGCCACGATGTTGATGCCGATCGTGGCGATGACGAACGTCAGGCAGCCCAGCAGCACGGCGGTGGTGGAGTCGATGCGCGCCACCGTCTCCACCGGGTCGTCGATCATCTCCCCGTACACCGGCAGCGTGGCGGAGGTGGTGACGACGACGAGCAGGGCGAAGGCCAGGAAGTTCACCGGCAGGCCGAGGAAGTTGCCCTTGCGCACCGCCGCCATCGAGCGCCCGTAGCGGGCGAAGTCGCCGTAGTTGAGCATCGGGCCGGAGAAGTACGACACGACGAGCGCGACGGCGGTGACCATGACACCCGCCGCGCCCCAGCCGGTGTGGGTCACCTCGGTGAGGGTGAAGTCGATGTTCGACCAGCCCGCCCGCACGACGAGGTAGAGGGCCAGGGCGACCATGACGACGTAGACGGCCGGGCCGCAGAAGTCGATGAACCTGCGGATGGCCTCCATGCCCCGCCAGAACACCACCGCCTGCAGCACCCACATCACCGCGAACGCCGCCCAGCCCAGCGCGCTGAGCCCGAGGAACCCGTGGGTGCCCACCTCCGCCCACGGGGCCAGGCCCGGGGACAGCTTCAGCGCCAGCAGCACGAGGGAGTTCGACGCGAGGTAGGTCTGGATGCCGTACCACGCCACCGCGATGAGGCCGCGGATGACGGCGGGCAGGTTGGCGCCCACCACCCCGAACGCGATGCGCGAGGCCACCGGGTACGGGGTCCCGGTGACCTGGCTCGGGCGGGCCACCAGGTTGCACAGCAGGTAGACGATCGAGATGCCGACGAGCAGGGCCACCAGCACCTGCCAGGCGGCCAGGCCGAGCGCGAACAGGCTGCCGGCGGTGACGTAGCCGCCGACGCTGTGCACGTCGGACATCCAGAACGCGAAGAAGTTGTACGACCCCCAGCGCTGCTCGCGCAGCGGGGCGAGGTCCTCGTTGGTCAGCCGCGGGTCGTAGCCGGGCTTGACGAGAGCGGGTCCGGCGAGGTGGCCGGTGTCCTCGGGGACCGCGGCCTGCGTCGGCGGTGGGTTCATGGTTACTCCCGGGAGGACGGGCGGGTGGCGGCCGCCGGCGGTGGTGGGACGTGCGAACCGGCGGTGACGACCCTAGGAAGCGGTCGTTTCCACCGTGTGACGCCGCGGATATATCCGCGCGCACCCCGCCGGGCCTCAGGACGGCGGCCGGGCTGCCGATGGGGGCGCAGGCCCGGCACGGGTACACCACGCACACGGGGGACGGCTCATGGCACCGCACTCGGGGACGACCGCACGGCTGGCGGACCTGCCGGTCGCCGCGAAGGTGACCGCCGGGGTCGTGGCCGTCGCGCTCGCCGTGGTCGCCGTCGCCGCGTTCGCCGTGGCGGGGCTGCGCTCCGTCGACGACCGCGCCGGCGCCGTCTACGACGAGGGCGTCACGCCGATCTCACGCCTGGCGCAGCTGCACCGCGGGGTGCTGCAGACCCGTGCCTACGTGCTCAACTACTACATGTCGAACCCCACCTTCCAGGCGAAGATCGCCGCCTCGATGGAGGAGATCGACGCCGACATCGAGACCGTCGCCGCCGAGTACGCCGCCGTCAGCGCCGACCCCGAGCGCACGCAGCGCCTGCTCGAGCAGTGGGACGCCTACGTCGCCCTGCGCGACGAGCAGATGCTGCCCGCCGCCCACACGCAGGACCTCAAGGCCTTCTGGGCCGGCTACAACCAGGCCACCGAGATCAACGAGGGCATCGACGCCGACTTCACCGCGCTGGAGGAGCTCCAGGCGCAGCGTGCGCTCACCGAGGCCGACAGCGTGCACGCCACCAGCCGCGGCGTCGTCCGCAACGTCGTGCTCGCCGGTGCCCTCGGTCTCCTCGCCGGCGGCGTCCTGGCCGCCCTCGCCACCCGCGCCGTCGTGCGGCCGCTGCGCCGGGTCACCGCCGTCCTCGGCGCCGTCTCCGCCGGCGACCTCACCGCCGAGGCCCACGTCGACACCCGCGACGAGCTGGGGACGATGGCCGCCGCGCTGACCGGCGCCACCCGCAGCATGCGCGAGACCGTCGCCTCGATCAGCGGCAGCGCCGCGCAGCTCGCCGACGCCGCCTCCTCCCTCGACCGCATCGGCGACGACCTCTCCCACGGCGCCGGCACCACCGCCACGTCCGCAGCCGCGGTGTCCTCCGCGGCCGGCGAGGTCTCCGGCAACGTCGCGACCCTGTCGGCGGCGGCGGAGGAGATGAGCGCCTCCATCGCCGAGATCTCCAGCAACGCCGCCGACGCCGCCGCCGTCGCCCGCGGCGCGGTCGCCGAGGCCACCGCCACCAGCCAGGTGGTCGGCAAGCTCGACCGCTCCTCGGCCGAGATCGGCGAGATCGTGCAGGTCATCACCGCGATCGCCGAGCAGACCAACCTGCTGGCCCTCAACGCCACCATCGAGGCCGCGCGGGCCGGTGAGATGGGCAAGGGTTTCGCCGTCGTCGCCAGCGAGGTCAAGGAGCTCGCCCAGCAGACCGCGCGGGCCACCGAGGACATCGTCGTGCGGGTCGCGACCATCCGCGACGACACCGGCAGCGCCACCGCCGCCATCCAGCGGATCAGCCGGGTCATCGACGACATCAGCGGCTACCAGACCACCATCGCCACCGCGGTGGAGGAGCAGACCGCCGTCACCAACGAGATCACCCGCAGCGTCGCCGACACCGCCGCCGGCAGCGGCCACATCGCCGGCAGCATCACCGACGTGGCGCGCGCCGCCGAGGTCACCACCGGCAGCGCCACCGAGGCCCGCGAGGCCGCCGCGGCGCTGGCGCGGATGTCGGCGGAGCTGCGCGACACCGTCTCCCGCTTCCGCGTCTGACGGGCGCCCGGCGAGGGTCGCGCACCCTCACCACACGCAGGGCCAGACGTTCCGCTCGACGGCGTGGACCGACGGCCAGTCGGCGCGGGTGCTGCGCAGCGCGACGTGCGGGTAGTACCCCACGAACGGGGTCGACGTGGCGGTGCTGCTGACGACCCGGCCGGTGGAGAGCGTGACGGAGACGCTCCTGCGCCGGGGCTGGCCGAACCACGGGGTCAGGCCCGTGCACGTCCCCCACCGCTCGTACGTCGCCGTGTCGTCCTCGTGGATGGTCCACCCGCCGCCACTCACCTGGCCGAGGGAAGCGGGGTCCCGCTCCGCGAACCCCCAGGTGTACGGCCCGCTGTGGTCGCGCCGGTCCAGCACGAGGTGGTCCCCGTGCACCTGCACGAAGTGGCCGGGGTGGTTCACCGACTCCAGCTCCACGTGGGGCGACACCCCCATCCAGCCGTCGCCCAGGTAGTGCGGGCAGAAGGTCGCGTCGGCCGCGAACCACGGGTCGAACAGCCCGCCGGCCAGCTCCAGCCGCGTCCCGGGACCGCGGTGGCGCAGGAAGCGGCCGCGGTGCTTCGCCGACTCCCACGAGATGCAGTTGGCGTCGCTCAGCCCGCGCACCTTCAGGAAGTGGGCGTCGGTGGTGTCCGTGGCGGTCATGACGTCGATCGGCTGGATGTAGGTGGTGACGTTCAGCACCCGCACCGGCGCGTCGTCGCCGTACCGCGTCAGGGTGACCCGCGAGCCCAGCGGTTCCCCACCCACGCGCCCGGCGCCCAGCGGGGCCGCGGCCGCGGCCGCGGCACCGGCCACCCCGCCCGCGGCGAGGCTCACGACGAGGCTCGTCACGAGGCTCACGACGAGCCCGGGGGCCACGCTGGTCGGTCGACGGTTCGCAGGTCCTGGCGCGGGTGTCGTCACCACCGGCAGAGGTGCCGGCGCCCGCACCTGATACCGGCCCCGACGCCCCGGCCGGCGCGCGGCGGCTCCCGGGCAGGGGCGAGGATGCCGCCATGCGGATCACCCACCTCGGCCACGCCTGCCTCCTCGTCGAGACCGCCGGGACCCGGCTGCTGCTCGACCCCGGTGTCTTCTCCGCCGGGTTCGAGGACCTCACCGGTCTCGACGCGGTCCTCATCACCCACCAGCACCCCGACCACGTGGACCCCGCCCGCCTCGGCCCGCTGCTGGAGCGCAACCCCGGCGCCGCGGTGCACGCCGAGGCGCAGACCGCCGAGCAGCTCGCCGGGCAGGGCCTCACCGCCGCCGCGGTGCGCCCCGGCGAGGTCCTGGAGCTGGGCGGGGCGCGCGTGGAGGCCGTCGGCGGGGAGCACGCCGTCATCCACGACGACATCCCCCGGGTGGGCAACGTCGGCCTGCTGGTGCGCGCCCCCGGCGAGCCCGTGCTGCTGCACCCCGGTGACTCCTACGGCACCGCACCCGAGGGCGTCGACGTGCTCGCGGTGCCGCTCAACGCCCCGTGGGCGGCGCTGAAGGAGACGGTGGACTTCGTGCGCGCCGTCGGTGCCCGCGTCGCGGTGCCGG
Organism: Kineococcus glutinatus; assembly: GCF_039542765.1. NCBI lineage: Bacteria > Bacillati > Actinomycetota > Actinomycetes > Kineosporiales > Kineosporiaceae > Kineococcus > Kineococcus glutinatus. Next base: position 23,962 of record NZ_BAABIL010000053.1, on the reverse strand, counting down.
TGCACGACTCCCTGCTGCAGCCGCACGGGCGGGGCATGTACGTGCGCCACGTCGGCAACCTGGGCGGCGCGGAGGTCCGCGACCTCGCCGAGACCGGCCCCGGGGAGTTCTGAGCCGGACGCGGCGGCGGCGCCAGGACGGCGGCGGGTGTCAGCGGTGCACGGAGCTCATGTCCGGGTACCGCTCGCCCGCCGCGCTCCCCACCGGCAGCACCTCCGCCAGGTGCCGCAGCTCCTCGCCGGTGAGCTGCACGGCGAGGGAACCGGCGTTCTCCGCCAGCCGCTCGCGCCGGCGCGTGCCGGGGATGGGCACGACGTCCGGCCCCTGCGCCAGCAGCCACGCCAGCGCCAGCTGGGAGGCGGTGACGCCCTTCGCGGCGGCCAGCGCGCGGACCTCGTCGACCAGCCGGAGGTTCGCGGTCAGGTTCTCCCCCTGGAACCGGGGGTTGTGCCGGCGGAAGTCGTCGGGGGCCAGGTCGTCGGTGCTGCGGATGGCGCCGGAGAGGAAACCCCGGCCCAGCGGGGAGTACGGCACGAAGCCGATGCCGAGCTCCCGCACCGTCGCCAGGACGCCGTTCTCCTCGGGGTCCCGGGTCCACAGGCTCCACTCGGTCTGCAGCGCCGTGACCGGGTGCACGGCGTGGGCGCGGCGGATCGTGCCCGGCGCGGCCTCGGAGATGCCGAGGTGGCGCACCTTGCCCGCGGCGACGAGCTCCGACATGGCGCCCCAGGTCTCCTCCACGGGCACGGTGGTGTCCACGCGGTGCTGGTAGTACAGGTCGATCACGTCGACGCCGAGGCGCTGCAGGCTCGCGTCGCAGGCGGCGCGGACGTACTCGGGGCGGCCGTTGACCCGGCGCGCGCCGTCCGGGAGGCGCTCGTTGCCGAACTTCGTCGCGAGCTGCACCTCCTCGCGGCGGGAGGCGATCGCGCGGCCCACGAGCCGCTCGTTGGTGAAGGGCCCGTACATGTCGGCGGTGTCCAGGAACGTGATCCCGGCGTCGAGGGCGGCGCCGATCGTGGCCAGGGACCCCGCCTCGTCGCCGGGGCCGTAGAACTCCGACATGCCCATGCAGCCCAGGCCGAGGGCGGAGACCTCCAGGGCCGCGGTGCCGCTGCCCAGCGTGCGGCGGGCGGTGGTGGGGGCGGACGTGCTGCCGGTCGCTGTCATGGCGCGAGCCTGCGTCTTCGAGCGCGCTCGAAGTCAAGCGCGGGCGGCCAGCTGCTCCTCGTAGCGGGCGATCTTGCCGTCGATGGCGGCCAGGTGCCCCTGCACCTCCGCCAGCTGCGCCAGCACCCGCGCGCGGTGCGCGAGCAGGATCGCCAGCCGTTCCCGCTCGCCACCGCCGCCGCGGCACAGCTCGGCGTAGGCGCGGACCTCCCGGATCGGCATGCCGGTGGCGCGCAGCCGGGTCACCATCGCGATCCAGCGCAGGTCCTCCTCGGTGTAGGCGCGCCGCCCCGAGGCGGTGCGGGCCACCGGGGCCAGCATCAGGCCGTCGCGCTCGTAGTACCGCAGGGTGTGGGCGCTGAGCCCGCACAGCTGCGCCGCCTCGGCGACGCCGATGCCCTGCGCGAACGCCACCGCGCTCACAGCCCGTACTCCTCGAGCAGGCGCAGCCACACCTCGCTGAGCGTCGGGTAGCTGGGCACGGCGTGCCACAGCCGCTCCAGCGGCACCTCCCCCACGACGGCGACCGTGGCGGAGTGCAGCAGCTCCGCGACGCCCTGCCCGACGAACGTGGCGCCCACCACGACGCGGCGGGTCTCGTCGACGACGAGCCGGGCCCGGCCGGTGTAGCCGTCGGCGACGAGGGAGGCCCCGGCCACCGCGCCGAGCTCCACGTCCACCACCCGCACGTCCAGGCCGCGCTCGCCCGCCTCCCGCCCGGTGAGCCCGACCGAGGCGACCTCGGGGTCGGTGAACACCACCTGCGGCACCGCGGCGGCGTCGGCGCTGGCCGCGTACCGCGACCACGCCGGCACCTGGTCGCCGAGGTCCCCGGCGGCCCGCGCCGCGATCGCGTCGCCCGCGGCCCGCGCGGCGTACTTGCCCTGGTGGGTGAGGGGGGCGCGGCCGGTGACGTCGCCGGCGGCGTACAGCCAGCCGCCGGGCACCGCGAGCACCCGCCCGGAGTCGTCCACCTCCAGCGGGCCGTCGCCGGGCAGGCCGACGGTTTCCAGCGCCAGGGTGTCCACCGCGGCGCGCCGCCCCGTCGCCACGAGCAGGCGGTCGGCGACGACCTCCTCGCCGCCGGGCAGGGTGACCACGACCTGCCCCCCGCGCTGCGCCACCCGCTCGGGGGAGGTGCCGGTGCGCACGTCGACGCCGTCGGCGGCCAGCGCGGCGCCCACCAGCTCCCCCGCGAAGGGCTCGGCGCCCCCGAGCAGCCCGGAGCGGGCCAGCAGCGTCACCCGGGAGCCCAGGCGCTGCCACGCCTGCGCCATCTCCACCGCCACGACCCCGCCGCCGAGGACGACGAGGGCGCCGGGCACCTCCTGGGCGCCGGTGGCCTCCCGGTTCGTCCAGTGCGGCGTCTCCGGCAGGCCCTCCAGCCGCGGCAGCACGGGCACCGAGCCGGTGCAGACGGCGACGGCGCGGCGGGCGGTGAGGACCGTGGTGGTGCCGTCCGGCGCGTCGACCACCACGCGCCGCTCCCCGGCCAGGCGGGCGGTGCCGCGCAGCAGCTCCAGGCCCGCCGAGCCCACCCACTCCTCCTGGGAGGAGTCGTCCCAGCCGTGGGTGAAGGTGGTGCGCCGCGCCAGGACGGCGGCCGCGTCGAGACCACCGGTGACGGCCTGCGCGGCCCCGGGCAGGCGGTGGGCGGCAGCCAGGGCGTGACCGGGCAGCAGCAGCGCCTTGGAGGGCATGCACGCCCAGTAGGAGCACTCCCCGCCGACGAGCTCGCGCTCGACCAGGACGACCGACAGGCCGCCGCGGTGCGCCCGGTCGGCGAGGTTCTCCCCCACCGGCCCGGCCCCGATGACGACGACGTCCACCTCGCGCCCGCCCACGACCTCGCTCATGGGCGCGACGCTAGGGGATGCGCCGGGGGACGCCACCGGGCGGGCGGCACGGGGACCCGGCCTGTGGTTGGCTCGACACGTGCGCGTGGACTTCACCCCCTCCCCCCGCCCCACGCTGGGCGTGGAGTGGGAGCTCGCGCTCGTCGACCGCACGAGCCGGGACCTGACGAGCCGCGCGGGCACCGTGCTGGACGCCCTGCGCGGCGACGACGGCCGCGAGCACCCCCGCATCCACAAGGAGCTGCTGCGCAACACCGTCGAGGTCGTCACCGGCATCTGCGACACGGTCGCGGAGGCCGCCGCCGACCTGTCCGGCAGCCTCGCGCAGGTCCGCCGCGTCACCGACCCGCTGGGCATCGAGCTCATGAGCGCCGGCACCCACCCGTTCGCGCGCTGGAGCGCCCAGCAGGTCACCGACAACCCCCGCTACGCCGAGCTCATCGAGCGCACCCAGTGGTGGGGCCGGCAGATGCTCATCTGGGGCGTGCACGTGCACGTCGGCGTCGACTCCGTGCACAAGGTGCTGCCGATCCTCAACACGATGCTCAACACCTACCCGCACCTGCAGGCGCTGTCCGCGTCGTCGCCGTACTGGACGGGCACGGACACCGGCTACGCCAGCAACCGGGCGCTGATGTTCCAGCAGCTGCCGACGGCGGGCCTGCCGTTCCAGTTCGGCTCGTGGGCGGAGTTCGAGTCCTACATCGACGACATGCTCGTCACCGGCGTCATCGACGGGCTCAGCGACGTGCGCTGGGACGTGCGGCCCTCCCCCGCGCTGGGGACGCTGGAGACGCGGGTGTGCGACGGGGTGCCCACCCTGCGGGAGCTGACGGCGCTGACGGCGCTGGTGCACTGCCTCGTCGTGGACCTGGACACCCGGCTGGAGGCGGGCGAGGAGCTGCCCACCCTGCCGCCCTGGCACGTGCAGGAGAACAAGTGGCGCTCGGCGCGCTACGGCCTGGACGCGGAGGTCATCCTCGACGCGGCGGGGCGCGAGCGGCTGGTCACCGACGACCTCGCCGACGTGCTGGAGCGGCTGGCGCCGGTGGCCCGCCGGCTGGGCTGCGCCGACGAGCTGGCCTCGGTGGCCGACATCCCGCGCCGCGGTGCGAGCTACCAGCGCCAGCGCGCCGTGGCGGAGGCCGCCGGCGGGGACCTCGTGGCGGTGGTGGACAGCCTCGTCGCGGAACTGCGGGAGACCCCTTGAGGGTGCGCGCCGGCACGGTCCTCGCGCTGGCCCTCGGGTGGGTCCTGGCGCTGTGGGGGGTGCAGTTCGCCGCCGGGGGCCGCCTCGTCGTGGTGCCCTGGCTGGCGCTGGGACCGCTCGCCGCCTCCCTGGTCCTGGGCTGGCGGCCCACCGCGGCGGTCGCGCTCACCTCGGTGCTGGCGGTGGCGCACCTCAGCCACGAGACGGGTGACCTGCTCGACGGCGTGGGCGAGGTCCGGGTGGCCGGCAGCGCGGCGCTGGCGGGCTTCGCCGTGTTCGGGGCCCGGGTCCGCGTCCGGCGGGAGGAGCGCATCCGGGCCGTCACGGAGGTCGCGACGGTCGCGCAGACCGCGATCCTGCACCCGGTGCCCGCGCAGGTGGGCGGGCTCGTGCTGGCCTCCCGCTACGTCTCCGCCGACGCCGCCGCCCTCGTGGGCGGTGACCTGTTCGACGTCGTGGCCCGGGACGGTTCGGTCCGGGTGGTCGTGGGCGACGCCCGGGGCAAGGGGCTGCCGGCGGTGCACACCGCGGCCGCCGTGCTCTCGGCGTTCCGGCACAGCGCCCCGCTGGAGGGGCCGGACCTGGACGACGTGGCCCGCGCCGTGGACGCCGCCGTCAGCCCGTCGCTGGGCCCGGAGGACTTCGTGACGGCGGTGCTGTGCGAGGTGCACCCCGACGGCCGGCTGGACGTGGTGCGCTGCGGGCACCCCGCCCCGCTGCTGCTGGCTCCCGGCCGGGCGCCGCGGGAGGTGGGGGCCACGTCGTGCCCGCCGCTGGGGATGGGCGTGGAGCCGGTGGTGGAGGCGGATCGCCTGGAACCCGGGGAGCGGCTGCTGCTGCACACCGACGGGCTGCTGGAGGCGCGCGACGCGGAGGGGCGCTTCTTCGACCTGACCGCGGCGGTGCAGGACCTCGCGGGGCCGGGGGCCTCCCCGGGTGTTCCTGCGGCCGACGACCTGGACGCGGCGCTGGAGCGCCTGCTGGCGCGGGTGCGCGCCCACGTCGGCGGCACCCTCACGGACGACGTCGCGGTCCTGCTGCTGGAGCGGGCGCGGATCCCGGCCTGAGGGCCCGGGCGGGGCGCGGGCGCCCACCTCACCGGCGACCGGCCGGTTCGCGCTGCGCCGGGACGACGGGCGCGTCGAAGTCGATGCGGTGGCCGGTCTGCCAGCGCATCCGCTCCGGCGAGGCGAAGGCCCGCATCGCGACGGGCATCAGCAGGTCGCGCAGCACGCGGCCCACGGGGCCGGCCGCCTTGGCGCTGCTGGTCCGCGCGCCGGCGGCGATGACGCGCTCCACGCGCGCCCGGCGCAGCCGCTCGTACTCCGCGAACGCGGCCCCGACGGGCAGGTCCCGCAGGCAGCGGGCGAGCTGCACGGCGCTCTCGGCGGCCTGCGAGGCGCCCTGGCCGGAACTCGGCGAGGTGGCGTGCGCGGCGTCGCCGACGAGCACGGCCCGGCCCCGGCTCCACACAGGGACGGTGGGCAGGTCCTCCACCGGGCCGATGACGAGCAGGTCGGCCGGATCGGTGCGCCGCAGCAGGTCCGGGCCCGGGCCGCGGTCGCCGGCGAGGGCCGCGCGCAACCGCTCCAGCCACTCCTGCGCGGGGACGCCCCGCACCTGCGCCGCCGTCGCGGGGTCGCGGTGCGGCAGGTTGACGAACCAGCCACCGCCGCCGTCGGCGTCGACCTGGTAGCCGAGGAACGCCCGCTTGCCGAACACCATGTGCATCCGGTCCCCGGTGGGCGGCAGCCCGGTCTCGGGCAGGACGGCACCGAAGTTCAGCAGCCCGCAGTACCGGGGGGCGGGGGCGCCGGGGTCGATGAGGGCGCGGACGGTGGATCGGATGCCGTCGGCACCGACGAGGACGTCGGCGGTGACCTCGCTGCCGTCGGCGAACCGGGCGGTGACCCCGTCGGGGGTTTCCGCGACGGCCACCAGGCGCCGGGAGTGGTGGATCCGCACGCCGCGGGAGACCGCCTCGTCGTACAGCGCCCGGTACAGCTCCGGCCGCCAGACGAACCGGCTCACCGGCAGGTCGGGGGGATCGGCGACCTCGGCGAGGCGGCGGCCGGTCCAGCTGTGCAGGACGATCGACGTCATAGGGGCGCCGATGCGGCGCACCGCCTCGTCGGCCCCGATCGCGGCGAGGGCGGCGAGCCCGTTGGGGGCGATGTTCAGACCACCGCCGATGCCGTCGGCCGGGCCGGGGTGCGCCTCGTGGACGCTCGCCTCGATCCCCGCGCGCTGCAACGCCATCGCGGTCACCGGTCCGGCGATGCCGCCGCCCACGACGACGGCGCTGCGGGCCATGGCGGAACTGCTGGAACTGCTGGAACTGCTGGAACTTGCGGGGTTGCTGGAACTGCTCACGGGTCTCACCTCTCGTCGGGCGGCGCCTCCTCGCGGTGGGAGGTCCACTGCCGCGCCCAGTCCTCCTGCGGGTCGGCGATCCGGTCGCAGAGCCGCTCGACGAACGCCACCTCGGCGTCCAGGAGCGCCAGCCGGTGTTCCTCCTCCAGGAGGAACAGGGCCGGGACCCCCTGCGCGAGGGCGGTGTCGACGAGTTCGCGGATCGCGGTGCGCTGCGCGGCGAGCAGGTCGAGCCGCCTGCGCAGCAGGGGCAGCACGTCCGCCGGGGGCAGCACCGCCACCAGGGAGAGCGCGGCGGTGAAGGCGGGGTACTCGTGCTGCGGTTCGGCGAGGAGTTCGCGGATCCAGCCGTCCACCTCGCGGCGGCCGGCGTCGGTGATGGCGTAGACGGTGCGCTCGGGGCGCTGGCCCGACCGGCTGGTCCCGGCCTCCTCGACGTAGCCGGCGCGCTGCAGCTGGCCGACGACCGTGTAGAGCGAGCCGTGGTTGAACTTGATGCTGCGGGCGTCGCCGTTGTCCCGCAGGGTGCGCCCGAGCTCGTAGGGGTGCATGGGCCGCTGGGTCAGGTAGGCGAGCACCGCCAGGCCCAGCGGGTTGGCGACCTTGCGCGCCTGTGCCACGACTGCATCCTCCCCTCCGCGCGTGGCATCTCCAAATATCCGACAACGGATAGTCGACGTCAACCATCCGGTCACGCAGCGTCGACCGATCACGCGGAAACTCCCTCTTGCATCGTTGTTTACAACGATGCAGACTGCGCGCTCGGCGCCGCTCGCGGCGCCCCACGCGATCCCCAAGGTGGTGGACGCGCATCACGAGAGGTGCGCCCGTGATCAGAACTGCGATCGCCAGGGCCCTGACGCCCGCGCTCGCCGGAGCCCTGCTGGTCGGCGGCGGTGCCGTCGCAGCAGCTCCCGCCGTCGCAGCCGCCCCCGCGGCCTCCGCGACCCCCGCTCCCCGAGCGGCGGACACCATCGCCCACGACCCCACGGTGGTCCGCGAGGGCGACTGGTACTACATGGTCATCACCGGTGACGCCGGGCGGGCGAACACCTACCTGCCCGTCAAGCGCTCCCGGGACCTCGTCACCTGGACCGAGCTCGACCCGGTGTTCAGCGACCTGCCCTCGTGGGTGCTGCCCACCCTGGGCAGCGCGGTGAACCGGCCCATCACCGACCTGTGGGCCCCCGACCTGAGCTACTCGGGCGGTGAGTGGCGGCTCTACTACGCCGTCTCCGCGGCGTTCGGGCAGAACCACTCCGTCATCGGCCTGGCCACCACCAAGACGCTCGACCCCGCGTCGGCGGACTTCGGCTGGCACGACGAGGGCCTCGTGCTGCAGTCGCAGCCCAGCCCCGGGAACCCGCAGGAGTTCAACGCCATCGACCCGGACGTCACCACCGACGCCAAGGGTCGGCAGTGGCTGTCCTTCGGCTCGTTCTGGACCGGCCTGAAGATGCGCCGCCTCGACGAGCGCACCGGCAAGCTCTCCACCGCGGACACCGCGACGTACGACCTGGTGAACCGGCAGTACGCGCCGAACGCCGTCGAGGGCCCCTCGATCGTGCGGCGCGGGGACTACTACTACCTGTTCGCCTCGTTCGACTACTGCTGCCGCGGCGTGGACAGCGACTACCGCGTCGTCGTCGGCCGCTCGAAGTCCGTCACCGGCCCGTACGTCGACGCCGAGGGCGTCTCGCTGCTCGCCGGCGGCGGCACGGAGCTGCTGCGCGGCTACAACGAGTTCGCCGGTACCGGCCACGGTGACGTGCTGACCGACCGGGGCAAGCAGTACTTCGTCAACCACTACTACGACACCACCGGCGGCGGCACCCCCCGCCTCAACGTGCGCCCGATCACCTGGAAGGACGGCTGGCCCGTCATCGGCGACCCGCTGAACCCCAGCGCGACCGCCGGTCACGGCACGGCGTTCGTGCGGATCGCCTCCCGCAGCACCGGCACCCTGGTGCAGGCCGACGGCTGCGGCCACGAGGGGGCCAACGTCGGGCTCGCCGCCGCGGCCGGTACCGGCGCCGCCGCCCGCTGCCAGCAGTGGCAGGTGGACGACCGCGGGGCCGGCTCGCGCATCCTCAACCGCGAGACCAACAACGTCGCCGAGGTCGCCGCCTGCACCAACGTCGACGGCGGCAACGTGGCGCAGTGGGGCTGGGTGGCCTCCTTCGGCCCCAACGACTGCCAGCGCTGGGGCTTCAGCACCGCCGCCGACGGCTGGACGACGGTGCGCAGCGTCCTGACCGGGCAGCGGGCGTGGACCGCGAACGGCTCCAACGTCGAGATCACGACCGCGGCCACGCCGACCGCGGCCCAGCAGTTCCGCTTCACCCCGGTGGGCGACGTCCTGCTCGGCAGCCCCACCGGCGGGCAGGACGTGCTCGGGGCCCTCGCCTGCACCGGCGACGTCAAGGCGCTGACGAAGGTGGCGCTGCAGAAGCGCACGGCGAAGTCCTGCCAGGAGTGGCGCGTCGACGCCATCGCGGGCAGCGCCGCCTCCACGGTGACGAACGTCAGGAGCCGGCTGCAGCTGGCGACGAACGCCGCCGGTGAGCTCGTCCTCGTGTGGCCCACGAGCGCGAACGCGGCGAGCCGGGCGTGGAGGCTCTCCCCGACCGACGAGGGCACCTGGACGCTGGCGAACCCCTCGACCAGCCGCCAGGTGACGCTGCTGCGTCCCTGACGCGGCCGCGGTGGGCACCGACGAGGCCCACGACCACCACAGCACCACCGCAGCACGACACCGCAGCCGCCCGGGACGTCCCGGGCGGCTGCGGTGCGTCCACCCCGGCCGCGGCGGCTCAGCCCAGCAGCGCGCCCGGGTCCACCACGTCGATGCCGTGCGCCTCGCCGACCTCGGCGCTGGTGAGCTGCCCCTCGTGGGTGGACAACCCGTGCGCCAGGGCCGCGTCGGCGCGCAGGGCGTCGCGCCAGCCGTGCCGGGCGAGCCTCACGACGTAGGGCAGCGTCGCGTTGGTCAGGGCGTAGGTGGAGGTGTGCGGCACCGCGCCGGGCATGTTCGCCACGCAGTAGAAGACCGAGTCGTGCACCGCGAACGTGGGCTCGTCGTGCGTGGTGGGCCGGGAGTCGGCGAAGCAGCCGCCCTGGTCGATGGCGATGTCCACGAGCACCGAGCCGGGTCGCATCCGCGCCACGAGGTCGTTGCCGACCAGCTTCGGCGCGCGCGCCCCGGGCACGAGGACCGCCCCGATGACGAGGTCGGCGGCCAGAACCGCCCGGCGCAGCTCGAAGGCGTTGGAGGTCACGGTGCGCACGGCCCCGCCGAAGCGGGCGTCGGCCTCGCGCAGCTTGGGGATCGACAGGTCCAGCAGCGTGACCTCCGCGCCCATGCCGAGGGCGATCTGGGCGGCGTTCTGCCCGGACACGCCGCCGCCGATGACGACGACGTCGGCACCCCGCACGCCCGGGACCCCGCCCATCAGGACGCCGCGGCCCCCGGTGCCGGAGGAGCCACCGCGCATCAGGTGGTAGGCCCCGACCTGCGGGGCGAGCCGGCCGGCGACCTCGCTCATCGGGGCCAGCAGCGGCAGGGAGCGGTCGGGCAGCTGGACGGTCTCGTAGGCGATCGCGGTGGTGCCCGAGGCCAGCAGCGCGTCGGTGCACGCCCGGGAGGCCGCGAGGTGCAGGTAGGTGAAGAGGACCTGGCCCTTGCGCAGCAGGGCGTGCTCCTGCTCGACGGGTTCCTTGACCTTCAGCAGCAGGTCGGCCTCGCCCCAGACGTCCTCGGCGGCCGCCACGATCCGCGCCCCGGCGGCCTCGTAGTCGGCGTCCGGCAGCGAGCTGCCGAGGCCGGCACCGGCCTGGACGAGCACCTCGTGGCCCTGGCCGACGAGCTCGTGGGCGCCCGCGGGCGTCAGGGCGACGCGGTACTCGCGGTTCTTCACCTCGGTGGGGACCCCGACCCTCATGGCGCTCTCCTCGTGTCGGCGCCGTGGGGCGCGGGACGTCCGGACCTGGTCCCAGGATGAAGATGTGACCACGGCGTCGCAATGCGGCTGAACGAGATTCGGTACGCTCGCGCGATGACGAGCACCGGTTCACCGACGCGCCGCGGGCCGGGCTCCGTCCCGAAGAACGTTCGGCCCGCTCCCGACGACGTGGACCGCGCGATCCTGCACGAGCTCGCCGTCGACGGCAGGCTGGCGAACAACGCCCTCGCCGAGCGGGTCGGCATCGCCCCCTCCACGTGCCTGGCGCGGGTGCGGGCGCTGCGGGAGGCCGGCGTCATCCGCGGTTTCCACGCCGACGTGGAACCCCGCGCCCTGGGCCGCGACCTGCAGGCGATGATCGCCGTCAAGCTCGCCGCCCACGCCCGCGGCAGCATGGGGCCCTTCGTGCAGCGGATCAGCCGGCAGCCGGAGGTGCTCGACGTCTACTTCGTCGCCGGCGCCAACGACTACCTCGTGCACGTCGCCGTCGGCAGCACCGAGGACCTGCGCGAGTTCGTCGCCGAGCACCTCAACCGCGATCCCGACGTCGCGCTCACCGAGACCAACCTGATCTTCGAGCACACCCGCGCGGCCGGCCGGCGCTGAGGGGCGGCCGCGGGCCGCTGGTCAGGTCGGCAGGCCGACGGGGGGTTCACGTCGGCAGGCCGACGTTGACCAGCAGGAGGTAGGCGGCGGTGCCGGTGGCGATGCTGAGCAGGGCGTTGCGGCGCCAGCGGTGGACGGCGACCGTGACCGCGACGCCCACCAGCTCGTCGAGCCCGTGGGAGCCGGCGGTGAGGTCGACGCCGGAGAGGCAGTAGGCGGCCAGGATCGCGACGGCGCCCAGCGGCATCCACCGCCCCAGGTCGGCCAGCAGGGCGGAGCCGCTGAGGGCGCCCCGCACCGCGAAGGGCAGGGCCCGCAGGGTGACGGTGATGGCCACCACCACCGCCACCGCGGTGACCGCGTACCCGGGGTCGAGGGGGGCCTCAGGCACGGCCGGGCCTGCGGGTGACGTGGTGGCGCGCCAGCAGGCACGCGGTGAACGAGGTCATCGCCACCGGCAGCATCGCCTGCGACCCCAGCGCGCTGGTCGCGACCAGCGCGAGGCCGGCGCAGCCGGCGGCCAGGACCAGGGTGCGCCGGTCGGGACGGGCGCGGTAGGCGTCCAGGGTGAGCACCACGAACAGGGCGGTCAGCACGAAGTCCAGGCCGTGCAGGCCGCCCAGCACGGTGGCCCCCAGCACGCCACCGGCCGCGGAGCCGGCGGCCCAGCCGGCGTGCATGCCGAACTGCGTCCACACGATGCGCCCGCCGCTCAGCGCCTCCGGCGCCTTGCCCGCCGTGAGGGCGTAGGCCTCGTCGCACAGCGCGAAGACGCTGTAGGCCCTGCCCAGGCGTCCCCGCACGCGGTGCAGGGGGAAGGTGAGCCCGTAGAAGAGGTGGCGGGAGTTGACCAGCAGGGTCGTCACCGCGACGGCCGCGACGGGCGCGGCGGTGGCCAGCATCCCGACGAGGACGAACTCCACCGACCCGGCGAACACGGTCGCCGAGATCACCGGCGCGAGCCACCACGGCAAGCCGTGGGCGGTGACCAGCGCCCCGAAACCGACGCCCAGCGCGACCATGCCCGCCCACACCACCCCGCTCTCCCGCGCCGCGGCGGTCAGGTCGCCGCCGCGGGGTGCGCGCCGCGTCGCGCCGGCGTCCCGGGCGCCCACCGGGGTGAGTTCGTCCATGGCTCCAGGGTAGGAAGGATCGGACGCAATGTGCTTGCCACTTCTTGCTCCAGCGATCCCTCGGCGCAACGATCGGAACATGGATGCCGTGGATCACGCAATCATCGAGGAGCTGCGCCGCGACGGGCGGCTGACCAACCAGGACCTGGCCGCCCGGGTGGGCCTGACGCCGGCCCCGTGCCTGCGCCGGGTGCGCCGCCTGGAGGCCGACGGCGTGATCGTCGGGTACACCGCCCTCGTCGACCCGGCAGCGCTCGGGGCCGGCTTCGAGGTGATCATCCACGCCGACCTGCTGGCCAGCGGCTGGGACAGCGTGGAGGCGTTCGAGCAGCGGGTGGCCGCGATGGCGGAGGTCGTCGAGCTGCACCGCATGTTCGGCTCGCCCGACTACCTCCTGCGCGTGCGCGTCGCCGACGTCGAGGCCTACGAGCGGTGGCTGACGACCCAGCTGCTCAACGACCCAGCCGTCGCCCGCGTCGACTCCCGCCTCACCATGAAGGTGATCAAGGCCCAGCGGTGACCGCCGCCCCGGCGGTCGTTGCCGGACCGGCAACGACGCTCGGCCCCCGGACGGGCGGCGGCCATGCTGGCCGGGTGATCGAACCGACGGACCGCACCCCCGACGCCGCCGAGTGGGACGAGCGCTACGGCACCTCCTCCCGCATCTGGAGCGGTGAGCCCAACGGCGCCCTCCTCGCCGAGGTCGCCGACCTCACCCCCGGCCGGGCCCTCGACGTGGGCTGCGGCGAGGGCGCCGACGCGGTGTGGCTGGCCCGCCGGGGCTGGCGGGTCACCGCGCTGGACGTCTCCGCCGTGGCGCTGCAGCGCGCCGCGGCCCACGCCCGCGAGGCCGGCGTCGACGTGACGTGGGTGCACGCGGGGCTCGTCGAGGCGGGGTTGCCGGCGGGCGGCTTCGACCTCGTCTCGGCGCAGTACCCGGCCCTGCGCACGCTGCCCGGGGCGGTGGCCGAGCGCACCCTGGCAGACCTCGTCGCACCGGGCGGGACGCTGCTGGTGGTGCACCACGTCGTCGACCTGCTCGCCGTGCCCACCCCGGGCGGTTTCGACCCCGCGCAGTACGTGCTGCCCGCGGACGTCGCCGCGCTGCTCGGCCAGGGGTGGCGGATCGAGGTCGACGAACGCCGGCCCCGCACCGTCTCCGGCGGGGCCGGTGCCCACCACCGCGACGACGTCGTACTGCGGGCCCGCCGGTCCTGACCCCGGGCGCGGCCGCACCGGGCGCGCCCCCACCGGGGCCGGGGCGGGGGTCCGCACGTGACACCATCTACCGGGCCCGTCCGCAGTGTCGAAAGGCTGAGCTCGTGAAGGTTCTCTCCATCCAGTCGGCGGTGGCCCACGGTCACGTCGGCAACTCGGCGGCCGTGTTCCCCCTGCAGCGGATCGGCGTCGAGGTCGTCCCCGTCCACACGGTCAACTTCTCCAACCACACCGGCTACGGCGCGTGGCGGGGACCGGTCATGGCCGCCGAGGACGTCCGCGACGTCATCACCGGCGTCGAGGAGCGCGGGGTGTTCCCCCAGGTCGACGTCGTGCTCTCCGGCTACCAGGGGGGCACCGGCATCGCCGACGTCGTCGTCGACGCCGTCCGCCGGGTGAAGGCCGCCAACCCCTCGGCCGTCTACGCGTGCGACCCGGTGATGGGCAACGCCAGGTCCGGCTGCTTCGTCGCCCCCGAGATCCCGGACCTGCTGCGGGACCGGGTCGTGCCCGCCGCCGACATCATCACGCCGAACCAGTTCGAGCTCGGCTACCTCACCGGGACCGAGCCGACGACGCTGGCGTCCACCCTCGCCTCCGCCGACCTGGCCCGCGCGATGGGGCCCTCCACGGTGCTCGTCACGAGCGTGGAGCGACCCGACCGCGACCCCGGGACCATCGAGATGCTCGTCGTCGACGACACCGGCGCCTGGATCGTGCGCACCCCGCTGCTGCCGTTCAAGGCCAACGGCTCCGGCGACGTCACCGCGGCGCTCTTCGCGGCGCACCACCGGCAGACCGGCGACGCCTCGATCGCGCTGGAGCGCACCGCCTCCAGCGTGTTCGACCTCATCGAGACGACCTACCGCTCCGGGGAGCGGGAGCTGCAGATCGTCCGGGCGCAGGACGTCTTCGCCCACCCGCGCATGCAGTTCACCGCCCAGCGCGTCCGCTGAGCCGGGAGGAGGACAGTCGTGCCGATCCCCGTGCTGACCCGGTCGATGGCCGCGCCCGCCGACGTCCTCGACCCGGCCGTGTTCCTCGTGCCGCACGCCGACGACGAGACCCTCACGATGGGCCCGGCGATCGAGGAGCAGCTGAACGCCGGCCGGTACGTCCTCGTCGTCCTCGTCACGGACGGGCGCGCCTCCGGGGTGCGGGCGCTGACGGGGCTGTCCCACGAGGAGTTCTCCCTGGCCCGCGACCGGGAGTTCCTCGCCGCCTGCGCCGCCCTCGGCGTCCCCCAGGAGCAGGTGTTCCTCGCCCGCTGCGTCGACGGCCGGCTCGACGCCGCCCTCGCCGCCTGCGTCGTCGGCACGTGGGTGCGGCTCTTCCCGGGCGGCGCGTTCCGCACGACGACGTGGACCGACGCCCACGCCGACCACGCCGCCCTCGGTGCGGCGCTGCGCGACCTGGCACCCCTCGTGCCCGGCGGGGACGTGCGCTTCTACGTCAAACCGCCGGAGTGGGACAGCCCCGTCGCGCGGCCACCCGTGCGGGAGGAGCGCACCAGCACGCGCCGCTACCTCGCCGCCTGCGACGAGTACGCCCGCGTCGACCACGCCGCCGGCCGCTGGGGCATCGGGCAGCTGTCCGTCGCCGGCAGCTTCGCGCTGCGCCGCGCCTCCGACGCCAGCCGCTGGCACGGCCTCGCGTAGGGGCCCGTCCTCAGCGGCGTGCCGCCGCGACGACCTCCACCTCCAGCGCCGCGCCCAGCGCCAGCGCCGAGACGCCCACGCAGCTGCGGGCCGGCAGCGGACCCCGGAACCACGCGCGGTAGGCCTCGTCGAACGCCTCGCACGTCGCCAGGTCCGCGAGGTGGACCCGGACCACCAGCGCGTCGTCCCACGTCAGCCCCAGCGCCCCGAGGACGGCGGCCACGTTGCGGCGCACCTGCTCCGCCTGCTCCAGCACCCCGCCCGGCACCAGCTCGCCGGTGATGGGGTCGGTGGGCAGCTGCCCCGTGCAGAACACCAGGTCGCCCCACCGCGTCGCGTGCGCGGAGGGCCCCACCTGCGGCGGCACCCCCTGCTCGGGGGCGAACACGAACGTCTCCCTGCGCGTCCCGGCGCGAGCGGCGGCCACCCGCCCCGCCTCCTCGCCCAGCACCTCGTCCACGGTCTCGTCCACGTCGTCCTCCGTCGCTGGGCGTCCCCCTGCCGCGGGCACCCCCAGCGTGCCCGTCACCGCCACCATCCGCGCGTTGGACCGGCGCGCCCGCCACCGGCGCCCGCCGGTTCACGCCGGGAGCGGGTTCACGCCGTGAGCAGCGATTCCTCGTGGTCCAGCTCCCGCAGCGCCTCGTGGAGCAGCTCGTCGGGGATCCGGCCCTCGTCGCGCAGCCGCACGAGGGTGCGCCGCTCCACGCCGAGCATCCGCACCCGCAGCCGCCGGTAGGCCGCGCTCGGGGTCTCCACGTCCTGCCGGCCCAGCCGCTCCCAGGCCCGCAGCCGCCGCGCCTCCACCACCTGCCGCAGCCGCTCCTCCACCCCCGGCGGCAGCGGCTCCTCCTCCCGCGCCAGCTGCTCCTCCAGGTCCGCCAGCGCCGCCGAGGCCGCGGTCTCCACGGCGGCCGCCGCGCTGAGGCGGTCCTGGCCCGGGTCCTGGCGCACCCCCACCAGCCGGATCACCGCCGCCAGCGTCGAGCCCTGCACGACCAGGGTGGCGGCGATGACGCAGAACGTCAGGAACAGCAGCAGGTCCCGGCCCGGCAGCGGCGCCCCCGCCTCGTCCACCTCCGGCACCGCGAACGCCGCCGCCAGGCTCACCACCCCGCGCATCCCCGCCCACGACACCACCACCAGGCCCCGCCACGGCGGCCAGCCCTCCCGCGCCCGCACCCGACGCGACAGCAGCGGCGGCAGGTAGGTGGCGGGGAAGACCCACGCGAAGCGGCCCAGCACGACGACCGCCACGACCGCCAGCGCCGAGAGCGCCAGCTCCCCGGCGCTGCGGCCGTTGTCCGCCAGCGCCTCCAGGACCCGCGGCAGCTGCAGGCCGATGAGGGCGAACACCACGCCCTCCAGGACGAAGTCCACCATCCGCCACACCGCCGCCGTCTGCATCCGCGCCGCCGAGCCCACGACGACCGGGTTGCGGTTGCCCAGCAGCAGGCCGGCCACCACCACCGCCAGCACGCCGGAGGCGCCGACCTCCTCCGCCGGCAGGAACGCGGCGAACGGCGTCAGCAGGCTGACCGCGTTCTCCACGACCGGGTCGTCCAGGCGGCGGCGCACCCACACCACGACGACCGCGACGAGCAGGCCGATCGCGACCCCGCCGGCGCTGGCCCACGCGAACCGCGCCGCACCCTCCAGCAGCGAGAAACCACCCGTGACGGCCGCGGCCACCGCCACCCGGTACGCCGTCAGCGCGGTGGCGTCGTTGACGAGGCTCTCCCCCTCCAGGATCGTCATGATCTTGCGGGGCAGCCCCATCCGCCGCGCCACCGCGCTGGCCGCCACCGCGTCCGGCGGCGCCACCACCGCCCCCAGCACGAGCGCCGTCGCCAGCGGCAGGCCCGGCACGAGCGCGTGCGCGGCGAAACCCACCAGCAGGGTGCCGAACAGGACGTACCCCACCGACAGCAGCCCGATCGGGCGCCGGTACTGCCGGAACCCCTGCAGCGAGCTGGTCAGCGCCGCCGAGTACAGCAGCGGCGGCAGCACGAGGACGAGCACGAACCCCGGGTCCAGCTCGTAACCGGGCACCCCGGGCACGCCGGAGGCCAGCACCCCGGCGAGGACGAGCAGGATCGGGCCGGGCAGGCCGTAGCGGCGCGCCGCCCCGGCGATGGCGGTGACGGCCAGGAGCAGCAGGAGGACCTCGACGAGGCCGTGGAAACCGTGCACGGGCGGCAGTCAAGCGGGTGGCCCCCGCGCGGGCCAGCGCCCCGGCGGCGCGTCCGGCGGCCCACTCAGGCCGCGGCCAGCGCGTCCAGCCCCGCGAGCACGTCACCGGTGAGCCGCAGGTCCGCCGCGGCGAGGTTCTCCTCCAGGTGCGCCACGCTGCCGGTGCCGGGGATCGGCAGCAGCACCGGCGAGCGGTGCAGCAGCCACGCCAGCGCCAGCTGGGTGCGGCCGGCACCGGCGCGCCCGGCCAGCTCGCCCACGCGCGCATCGGCGGCCACCCCGCTGCCGCTGCGCACCGGGGAGGCACCCAGCGGGAAGAACGGCAGGAACGGGATCCCCTCCCGCTCGCAGATCCGCAGCACGTCCTCCCCGGAGCGGTCCAGCACGCTGTACGGGTTCGACACGGTCGCCACCGGGGTGCGCCCCAGCGCCAGCTCCAGCTGCGCGGCGTCCACGTTCGACAGCCCCACCCGCTCCAGCAGCCCGTCGTCGGAGATGTCGAGCATCGCGTCGAGGGCCTCGGCGAACGTCACGTCCGGGTTCGGCGTCCAGCGCAGGTGCACCACCGGCAGCGTCTCCAGCCGCAGCAGCCGCAGCTCCCGCTCCGCGCCCGCGCGCAGCTCCTCCGGGCGCAGCGCCGTGGACCAGGACCCGTCCTCCCGCCGCGCCGCGCCGAGCTTGGACACCACCACGAGGTCGTCCGGGTAGGGGCGCAGCGCCTCGGCGACCAGCTCGTCCGCCACGTCCGGGCCGTAGTACCAGGCGGTGTCCAGCACCCGCACGCCCAGCTCCACGGCCCGGCGCAGCACCCGCAGCGCCTCGTCGCGGTCGGCCGGCGGGCCGGAGATGCGCGGCCCCGTCAGCCGCATCGTGCCGTAGCCGAACCGCGGGACGGTGCGGCCGGCGACCTGGAGGGTCCCTGCTGCGTCGAGGCTCACGGGGCCATGCTCACCCGGCCGGCGGCGCGCCGCCCGCCGTGCGCTCCAGCACCGCGACCTCGCCGGCCTCCGGGTCGGTGCCGGTGCCGGTGCGGGTGAAGCCCGCGCGGGCGGCCACCCGCAGGGACGCGACGTGGTCCACGGGCACGGTGACCCGCACCACCCGCACCCCGGGCTGCCGCAGCGCCCAGCCGGCCAGCAGGTCGGCCGCCTCCGAGGCCGCGCCCCGGCCGGCGTGCCGCGGGTAGGTGGCGTAGCCGAGCACGACCGCGCCGTCGGCGCCGGGCGGCCCGGCGAACCCCGCCGACCCGACCACCTCACCGCCGGCCCGGTCCACGCACAGCCACGCCCACCAGCCGAGCTCGGCGGGGTGCCCGCGCAGCCGGTCGCGCACGAAGGGCAGCGCGTCGTCCATCAGCGGGGGCGCGACGGCCGGGTCGGGGAACACCGCGCCGGTGAGGGCGGTGAGCGCCGCGGCGTCGCCGTCCACCCACGCGGCCAGGGCGTCCGCGCCGAGGGGGTGCAGGTCGAGCAGCTCCCCGGACAGCACCGGGGGGCGGGGGTCCTCGGGCGGGGTCGGTGCGGTACCGGGCACGGCCGGGCACCGTAGCGACCGGCCGCGCCCCGGCGCGCGGGGTTTTCGCCGGCCGGCCGCCGCGGCGTCAGCTGAAGCGGCGCCCCGTCAGCCGCTCGTACGCCTCGACGTAGCGGGCGCGGGTGCGCGCCACGACGTCCTCGGGCAGCGGCGGGGGCGGGGCGTCGGCGGAGCGGTCCCAGCCGGAGGCCGGCGACGTCAGCCAGTCGCGGACGAACTGCTTGTCGAAGCTCGGCTGGGCGCGGCCCGGCCGCCAGGTGTCGGCCGGCCAGTAGCGGGAGGAGTCCGGGGTGAGGACCTCGTCACCGAGCACGACCCGCCCCCCGGACGCGCCGAACTCCAGCTTCGTGTCGGCCAGCACGATGCCCCGCTCGCGCGCCACGGCCTCCGCGCGGGAGTACACCTCCAGCGTGAGGCGGCGCAGCTGCGCGGCGGTGTCCGCCCCGACGGTCGCGACCACGGCGTCGAAGTCGACGTTCTCGTCGTGCTCGCCGAGGGCGGCCTTCGCGGCGGGGGTGAACACCGGCTCCGGCAGCCGGGAGCCGTCCTCCAGCCCCGCGGGCAGCGCCACCCCGCACACCGATCCGGTGGCGCGGTAGTCGGCGAGGCCGGAACCGGTGAGGTAGCCGCGGGCGACGCACTCCACGGGGTACATGTCGAGCCTGCGGCACACCATCGCCCGCCCGGCGACCGCCGCGGGCACGTCGGTGGAGACGACGTGGTTCGGCACGACGTCGGCGAGGCGCTCGAACCACCACAGGCTCAGCGCGGTGAGCACCCTGCCCTTGTCCGGCACCGGCGTGGCGAGGACGTGGTCGTAGGCGGAGATCCGGTCGCTGGCCACGACGAGGACGACGTCCGCGGAGCCCTCCCCGGAGCCACCGGCGGGCTCGTACAGGTCGCGGACCTTGCCGGAGTAGACGTGGCGCCAGCCGTCGAGGGCGGGCGCGGCGGGGAGCGTCGTCACGGGGCCCATCGTCCCAGACCGCCGCGGGCCCCCCGTGCGGCGACGGTGCGGCGACGGTGCGCCCACCGGTTTCGCGCCCGCCCCGGCGGGTACGGCTGCGGGCAGGACGAGCAGGGGAGGTCACCGTGACGACGAGCGGCGCGGCAGCGGGCGGGGAGCCGGAGGACGGGGTGCTGGACAGCGCGATGGCCACCGGCAACGACGAGGGCGAAGCCGGCGAGCCCGGCCCGGCGCCCTTCCCGGACCTCGGGCCGGACGACCCCGAGCAGGGGGTCGAGAGCACCGCGGAGGCGATCGCCGCCGCCCACGACGACGCGCCGCTGCCGCGCTCGGTGCTGCCCCCGGCCGTCGAGCGGGAGCCCGACCCGCGGGTGCCGCGCTTCTCCGACGCCTGAGCCGCCCGAGCCGCCCGAGCGACCCGGGCGGCCCGGGCCGTCAGGCGCCCGCGGCGGCCAGCGCGATGTCGCGGCGGAACTGCCCGCCCACCAGCCCGACGCGCTCCACCGCGGCGTAGGCCGCCGACCGCGCCGCCGCCAGGTCCGCCCCGGTGCCCACCACCGACAGCACGCGCCCGCCGGAGCTGACCACCGCGTCCCCGCGCAGCGCCGTCCCCGCGTGCAGCACGTACGCGTCCTGGACCTGCGCCGCGGCCTCCAGCCCGCCCAGCGGCTCCCCCGTCAGCGGGGTCCCCGGGTAGCCCGGGGCGGCCACCACGACCGTCACCGCCGCCTCCTCGCGCCAGCGCAGCGGGGGCACCACCGCCAGCCCCCCCTCCGCCGCGGCCCGCAGCAGCCCCGCCAGCGGCGTCACCAGCCGGGCCAGCACCACCTGCGTCTCCGGGTCGCCGAAGCGGGCGTTGAACTCGATGACGCGCACGCCCCGGGAGGTGAGCGCCAGGCCGCAGTAGAGGACCCCGGTGAACGGGGTGCCGCGGCGGGCCATCTCCGCCACCACCGGCCGCGCCACGCGCTCCAGCACCTGCTCGGTCAGGTCCGCCGGCGCCCACGGCAGCGGCGAGTAGGCCCCCATGCCGCCGGTGTTCGGGC
This sequence comes from Kineococcus glutinatus, assembly GCF_039542765.1. Lineage (NCBI taxonomy): Bacteria > Bacillati > Actinomycetota > Actinomycetes > Kineosporiales > Kineosporiaceae > Kineococcus > Kineococcus glutinatus. Next base: position 3,037 of record NZ_BAABIL010000053.1, on the reverse strand, counting down.
CGGCGTCGCCGTCACCGAGGCGCTTGAAGTCCTGCGCCGGCGCCAGCGGCACCACGTCGGTGCCGTCGCAGACGCAGAACAGCGACACCTCCGGCCCGTCGAGGAACTCCTCCACGACGACCGCGCCGCCCTCGCGGGCCAGGCAGGCGCGGGCGTGCGCCAGCGCCGCCTCCCGGTCGTCGGTGACGACGACGCCCTTGCCGGCGGCCAGCCCGTCGTCCTTGACCACGTGCGGGGCCCCGAAGGCGTCGAGCGCGGCGGCGACCTCCTCCTCCGTGGTGCACAGGTGGGCCATCGCCGTCGGCACGCCCGCCGCGGCCATGACCTCCTTCGCGAACGCCTTGGAGCCTTCCAGCCGGGCCGCCTCCGCCGAGGGCCCGAAGCAGGCGATCCCGGCGGCGCGCACGGCGTCGGCGGCACCGGCCACCAGCGGCACCTCGGGGCCGACGACGACGAGGTCCGCGCCGAGGCGCCGCGCGACGTCGGCCACCGCCTGCGGGTCGGACACGTCCAGCGGCTCGCAGGTGACGACGGCGGCGATGCCGGCGTTGCCGGGCGCGGCCACGACGCGGGTCACCGCCGGGTCGGCGAGCAGGCTGCGGACGAGGGCGTGCTCCCGGGCACCGGAGCCGACGACGAGGATCTCCACGGACGGCGAGCCTACTGGCGCGCGGGGCCTGGCCCCCCGCACCGCCGGGCCGGTCGCGCTGCCGCGGCGCGCGGGCTGCGCCAGGATCGGCGGGTGGCAGCCGGCACCCTCCTCTCGACCGCGGCGCAGCGACGGCTGCGCGCCGGGGTGCAGCGCTGGCGGGGCTCCTGGTGGCAGATCCTGCAGTGCGCGGTGGGCGCCGCCCTCGCGTGGACGCTGGCCCAGCGGCTGTGGGACCAGCCGTACCCGGTGTTCGCCTGCGTGGCCGTGGTCATCGGGCTCGGCGTCTCCACGGGCCAGCGGCTGCGGCGGGTCGCCGAGATCGGGGCGGGCGTCACCGGCGGGGTGGTCATCGGGACGCTGCTGCTGCACGTCCTGGGCCGCGGCGCCTGGCAGCTCAGCCTCATCGTGCTGCTGGCCATGGCGTTCGCCCGGTTCGTCGACAACGGGGTCCTGCTCGTCAACCAGACCGCGGTGCAGGCGGTGTTCATCGCCGCGATGCCCCCGCAGCCCGGCGGCGGCTACGGGCGGTGGCTGGACGCCATGACGGGCGCGGCGGTGGCCATCCTCATCGCCGCGCTGCTGCCCAACGACCCCCGCCGCGACGTGCGGGCGCGGACCGCGGCGTACGCCGGGCACCTCGCCGACATCCTCGAGGACACCGCCGAGGCGGTGCGCACGCACGACGAGGAGCTGGCGGCGCGGACCCTGGAGGCCGCCCGCGGCACCCAGCAGCAGCTCGACGCGTGGACGGCGGCCGTGACCGCCGGGCAGGAGGTCGCGGGCCTGTCGCCGCTGCGCCGCGGCGGCCGGGAGGAGCTGCAGGCGCACCTGCGGCTGGCCAAGGGGGTGGACCGGGCCACGCGCAACCTGCGGGTGGCGGTGCGCCGGGTGCACACGGCGCTGGACTACGGGGAGCGGCTGCCGGAGTCCCTCGGCGGGGTGTTCGAGGAGCTGGCCGCGGCGGTGCGCTCCTTCGGGGTGCCGGCGTTCGAGGGCGAGGAGCAGCCCCCGGGGGTGGCGGCGCTGCGGGAGCTCGCGCTGCGGCTGAGCCCGCGGGTGCTGGGTGCGGAGGACCTGTCGGCGACGGTGGTGGTGGCGCAGCTGCGCTCGGCGGTGGTGGACCTGCTGGAGGCGCACGGGGTGCCGGCGGAGGAGACCCACCGGCTGCTGCCGCGCTGAGGACGACGGCCGGGCGGGCGCGTGGAACTCCTCGCACCCGGGTCCACCCCCGGGCGGATCGGTTAGGCTCACCTCACCGCGCCGACCGGCACGGGCCGCCGAGGAGGGCCGCCGCGTGAGCACGACCACCGCCAGCAGCACCACCGCCGTGGATCCCGCGTACCGCCCGCTCGTGCTGCGCGTGGCGCGGCGGGAGCGGCTGTCCCCGAGCTTCCTGCGCCTCACCCTCACCGGCGACGACCTCGCCACCTTCGGCGCCGGCGGCTGGGACCAGCGGGTCAAGCTCGTGCCGCCGCGCGCCGGCGTCTCCTGGCACGGCACCGGACCGGGGTGGTACGAGTGGTGGCTGTCGCTGCCGGACGCGCAGCGCCCCCCGATGCGCACCTATACCGTCCGCGCCTGCCGCCCGCAGCTGCGGGAGATCGACGTGGACTTCGTGCTGCACGGCGTCGACGGCCACGACGCCGGGCCCGCGGGTCCGGCCGCGAGCTGGGCCGCGACCGCCGCCCCGGGCGACGAGATCACCGTGATCGGGCCATCCGCCCCGGGGTCGGGGCGGATGTGGGGTGTGGAGTTCGCCCCGCCGCCCACCGCCCGCACGCTGCTGATGGCCGGCGACGAGACCGCCGTGCCCGCCGTGTGCTCGGTGCTGGAGGCGCTGCCGGCCGGGGTGCGGGTCGCGGCGCTGCTGGAGGTGCCCACGGCCGCCGACGTCCTGGCGCCGGTCACGGCCGCCGACGCGGAGGTCGTGTGGCTGCCCCGGGAGGGCGCGGCCCACGGGGAGCTGCTGTGCGCCGCCGTGCGCGAGCGGACCGCCGCGCTCGTGCAGGCACCCGCCGCGGCCGGGCCGGTGGCGCTGGAGGACGTCGACGTCGACGCGCAGATCCTCTGGGAGGTCCCCGAGGCCGCGGCGACGTGCGGGCCGGAGGACCTCTACGCCTGGCTGGCCGGTGAGGCGGCGGTGGTGAAGGAGCTGCGCCGGCACCTGGTGCGCGACCTCGGGGTACCGCGGCAGTGCGTGGCGTTCATGGGGTACTGGCGGCGAGGACGGTCGGAGGGCGCGTGAGCGGCGGGCGAGGGGTGGGGCGGGAACCGTTGCAGGAGAGGGTGCAGGAGAAGGTGCAGGAGGGCGTGCGCGCGGTGGTCGACCGCGCCGGCGAGGTGCTGGGCCGGGCCGGTGACGCGCTGCGCGGGCGCACCGGCCCC
>NZ_BAABIL010000052.1:0-9485 GCF_039542765.1 Kineococcus glutinatus | reverse complement strand
AGGAGGCGCGGCGGCTGGCGTGGGCGGGCGAGGACGCGCGCGCCGAGCTGCGCGAGGACGGTGACATCGGCCTGGAGCGCTCCGGCGACCGGGTCCTGGACGTGCTGCGCGACCTGGCCGCCGAGCGGGGTGAGGGCACCGTGCGCCTGGCCGGTGCCGACGAGGGGCTGGAGGAGACGGTGGTGGCGGCGATGGCACCGGGCGCGGACGCGGCGGGGACGGGCGCGGGGACGGGCGCTGGGGCGACGGCGCCGGAGGTGGCGCGGTGAGCGCCCCCACCGGGCGCGCGGGGGCGCCCCGCGCGGTGCTGCACGACGTGCGCTACTCCCGCTTCGCGGGGCAGCTGCGGCCGCGGGCCTCCTCCGTGGCCGACCTCGTCCGCACCGACGTGATGCGCCCGCTGGGCATCCGCCGCAGCGCGGGGGCCAAGGTCTGGCCGTTCCTGCTGCTCGCGGTGGCCTACCTGCCGGCGCTGGCCGTCGTGGCGGTGCCGCTGCTGGTGCCGGCGGTGACGCTGGAACCGCTGGAGCTGCTGAGCTACAGCGCGCTGCTGACCACCGACGGCGTGGTGCTGCTGGCCTTCGTCGCCACGACGATCCCGTCGCTGCTCACCAGGGACCGCCGCGACCGGGTGCTGTCGCTGTACTTCGCGACGGCGCTGTCGCCGCTGGAGTACGTGCTCGGCAAGGCGCTGGCCGCGCTGTCGCTGGTGCTGATCATCGTGCTGGGGCCGCTGCTGGTGCTGTTCGTGGGGTCCATCGCCAGCGCCGACGAGCCGGGGCGCTGGATCGGCGAGCACGCCGGGGACCTGCCCCGGGTGGTGGCCGCGGCGCTGGTCGTGGGCCTGTTCCACGCCGTGCTGGGGCTGGTGCTGGGGTCGCTGACGTCGCGGCGGGTGTTCGCGGTGGGCGGCTACCTGGCGGTGGTGCTCGTCGGCCCGGTGCTGGCGGTGCTGCTGGCGAACGTGCTCTCGGACGACTCCTGGCTGGGGCTGGACCCGGCGTCGGGGCCGATCCGGCTGGCGACCCGCGTCCTCGGGGACCCGCTGGAGGGTGCGGGGGCGCTGGCGTGGGCGGTGTGGTCGGTGGTGGTCGTCGTCGGGACCGCGGTGCTGGTCCTGCGCTACCGGGGAGGGCGGGACGCGTGAGCGCGGGCGCGGGTGGGAGCGGCGCCGTCGCCGTCGAGGTGAGCGGCGTCAGCAAGTGGTTCGGGGACACGGTGGCCCTGTCGGACGTCAGCTTCGCGCTGCGGCCGGGGGTGACGGGCCTGCTGGGGCACAACGGTGCCGGCAAGTCGACGGTCCTGTCGCTGCTGGCGGGCTGGGCGCGCCCGAGCCAGGGCCGGGTGCGGGTGCTGGGCGCCGACCCGCACGGCGACCTGGCGGTGCACCGCCGCCTGGGGGTGGTGCCGGACGGGGAGGGCACCTGGGGCTACCTGACGGCCCGGCAGAACGTGGCGCTGCTGGCCAGGCAGCGCGGGGTCCGCGACCCGCGCGCCGCGGCCGGTGCGGCGCTGGAGCGGGTGGGCCTGTCGCACGCGGCGGACCGGCGCGTGGGTGGTTTCTCCAAGGGGATGCGCCAGCGGGTGAAGCTGGCGCAGGCGCTGGCGCACGAGCCGGAGGTGCTGCTGCTCGACGAGCCCCTCAACGGCCTGGACCCGGTGCAGCGGCGCGCGGACGTGGACCTGGTGCGGTCGCTGGGCGCGGAGGGCCGCACGGTGCTGGTGTCCTCCCACGTGCTGGGGGAGGTGGAGCGGATGGCGGACGAGGTGCTCGTCGTCGTCAACGGCCGGCTGGTGGCCGAGGGCGAGCCGGCGGGGATCCGGGACCTGATGACGGACCGCCCCCGCACGGTGCGGCTGGCGGGGCGGGAGGTGGCGGCCCTGGCGGGTTCGCTGCTGGCGGAGGGGCTGGTGACGTCGGTGCGCCACGACGCGGCGGCGCGCCCGGAGGCGGAGGGGGAGGCGGTCGTGGTGGAGACGCCCGCGGCGCTGGCGCTGGCCGCGCGGCTGCCGGTGGTGGCGGCCGAGCGCGGCGCCACGCTGCGCCGGGTGGAGCCGGTCGGTGACGACCTGGAGAGCGTGTTCGCGCACCTGACGGCCGCGGCGCGGGGGGTGGGGCGGTGAGCCTGTTCGAGGCGGCCCTGCGGGGCGTGCTGCTGCGGGGCCGGACGGCGGCGTTCGCGCTGCTGCCGGTGGTGGTGGCGGTGGTGGTGCTGGTCGTGGTGGTGGTGACGAGCGTGCCGGGCCGCTACGGCGCGGTGGGGACGGTGACGGCCCAGCTGCTCGTGGGGCTGGTCGTGCCGGTGGTGGCGCTGGTGCTGGGCACGGGCGCGTTCGGCGACGAGCGCGACGGCGGCACGCTGTCGCTGCTGCGCAGCACCTCCCGGCCGCGCTGGCACCTGGTGGGCGCGAAGTTCGGGGCGTCGTGGCTGTCGACGTGGCTGGTGTGCCTGCCGGCGAGCGCGGCGTGCGCGGTCTACGCCGCGTCGGTGAACCAGCCGCTGGGCGCGGTGCTGGGCGGGATCGTCCTGGCGACGGCGCTGGGGTCGGGGGCGTACTGCGGGCTGTTCGTGCTGCTGTCGCTGCTGACGCGCCGGGCGCTGCTGGCGGGGCTGGCGTACGTGGTGCTGTGGGAGGGGTTCCTGGCGGGGCTGTCGCCGGGCCTGCGGGGGTTGTCGATCGGCTCGTACGCGCGGCGGGTGGCGCAGCTGGCGCTGCCGGACGACGTGCAGGTCGGGGTGGTCTCGACGCTGGGGGTGCCCGCGGCGGTGGCGGTGCTGGTGGGCGTGGCGACGCTGTCGTGGGTGCTGGGCGGGGTGCGGCTGCAGCGCATGGACGTCTGAGGCACCCGGGCGCCTCCCCCCGGCGTGCCCGGCCCCTCCCCGCCCGCGAACGCCCTCCCGGAGGTCGTGAGCCGTGCGAGGATGTCGGGCCGCGAGCGCTGGTGGGAGGTGGGCCGTGGCCGTCGGGATGCGCGAGGTCGCCGCACACGCCGGGGTCTCGCTGCGGACGGTGTCCAACGTCGTCAACGACTACCCCCACGTCAGCCCCGCGATGCGCGAGCGCGTCCAGCGCTCGCTGGACGCCCTCGGTTACCGGATGAACACCGCGGCGCGCAGCCTCAGCGCCGGCCGCACCGGCATGGTCGCCCTGGCGATCCCCGACTTCACCACCCCCTACTTCGCCGAGCTGGCCCACGCCGTGGTCACCGCGGCCGAGCGCCGCAAGTTCACCGTCCTCATCGAGGTCACCCACGGCGAGCGCGAGCGCGAACTGGCCGTGCTGGGCGGCGGGCGCACCCACCTCACCGACGGGGTCCTGCTGAGCCCGCTCGCGCTCACGGCGGAGGACCTGGCGGGGGCGCAGCCGCGGGTCCCGGCCGTGCTGCTGGGCGATCTCGTCGCGCAGGGGCCGCTGGACCACGTCGGCGTGCCCAACCGGGAGGCCGCGCGCGTCGCGGTGGAGCACCTGCTCGCGCTGGGCCGGCGCCGCATCGCCGCGCTCGGCGTGCAGTCCGGCTCCCGCGGCACCGCCGCCCTACGGCTGGAGGGGTACTGCGACGCGCTCGCCGCGGCGGGCATCCGGCCGCTGCGGCGCTGGCGGTTCGGCGCGGAGGAGTGGTCGCGGGAGGCGGGGGCCGCCGCCGTCGAGCGGATGCTGGCCGCGCCCGGCCCGCGTCCGGACGCGGTGTTCGCGTTCAGCGACACCCTGGCCCTCGGCGCGCTGCGCGCGCTGCTGCACGCGGGGGTGGACGTCCCGGGGGAGGTGGCGCTGGTGGGTTTCGACGACGTCGAGGAGGCGCGCTACACCAGCCCGTCGCTGTCGTCGGTGTCCCCGGCGACCGGCGAGATCGCCGAGAGCGCGCTGGTGCTGCTGGAGGAGCAGGTCGAGCGGCCGCGGGCGCGCGGGCTGGGCCGGCAGGTGTCCACGCCGTACGCGCTGCAGGTGCGGGAGTCCACGGCGGGCGTGGAGGCCTGACGCGCGCAGGGCGCCCCCGGCCGGTGGTGGCCGGGGGCGCCCTGCGCGGGTCGGGGCGCCCTGCGCCCGTGCGGGTGGGCTCAGCCCTTGAGGCCGGTGCCGGCCACGCCCTCCACGATGCGCCGCTGGAACAGGAAGAACAGCACGACCAGCGGCAGCGCGCCGAGGATCGCCGAGGCCTGGATGTCGGAGACGCGCTGGCCGAAGGAGCCCTGCACGGTGGCCAGGCCGACCGGGATGGTCATGAGCTCGGGGTTGGACACCACGAACAGCGGCAGCAGCAGGTTGTTCCACACGTTGACGAACGTGAGGATCGCCATGGCCGAGATCACCGGCTTGGACAGCGGCAGGATGACGGAGCGGTACACCCGCCAGAACCCGGCGCCGTCGATGCGGGCGGCCTCCTCCAGCTCGCGCGGCAGGCCGTCGAAGAACTGCTTGAAGACGAAGACGGCGATGACGTAGGGCACCTGCGGCAGGATGACCGCCCAGTAGGTGTTGAGCAGGTGCACCGCGTCGAGCATCTGGAAGATCGGCACGACGAGCACCTGGTTGGGGATCATGACGCCCGCGAGCATGAGCACGAACACGACGGCGCGGCCGCGGAACTGCAGCCGCGACAGGGCGTAGCCCGCCATCGAGGCCAGCGCGACGGTCAGCGCGGTGGTGACCGTCGCGGTGAAGAAGCTCGCGAGGTACCAGTTCCAGATGGAACCGCCCTGCAGGATGGTCACGTAGGGGTCCAGCGTCAGCCCGGCGTGCCGGAGGATCTCCTCGGCGCCGACCGCGGAGACGCTGTTCGGGGTGAGCGAGGTCTTGATCGCCCACAGGCTCGGGATCAGCCACAGCACGGCGAAGATGCCCAGCACGACGCCGCACACCACGTTGAAGGTGCGCGTGCTGTTCTTGGCGGCCTCCCCGACGCGGCGGGGCGGGGGTGCTGCGGCCGTGATGCCCGCGCGGCGCGAGGCGCTGCTCGTCCCGGTCGTCGCCATGTCAGGCCCTCCTCTCCTGTGCGCGGTCGATGAGCTGGCGCGCGACGGCGATGGCCACGATGACGATGAACAGCAGCACCGAGGCCGCCGAGGCCGCGCCGACCCGGAAGTCGGTGAACGCGGAGGTGGTGACCAGGCCGAGCGCCACCTGCGTGGAGATGCCGGGTCCGCCGGCGGTCATCAGGTACACCTGGTCGAAGATCTTCAGGCTGGCGATGATCTGCAGCAGGATGACGAGGGTCGTGGTGCGGCTGAGCATCGGGATGGTGATCCAGCGGATCTGCTGCCACGGGGAGGCGCCGTCGATGGCGGCCGCCTCGTAGACCTCGCGGGGGACGTCCTGCAGCCCGGCGAGGTAGAGGATGAAGTTGAAGCCGATGGTCCACCACAGCGTGGCCAGGGCGATGCCCACCATCGCGAGGGCGGGCGTGCCGAGGATCGGTGCGGGTTCCTCCACGCCGAACCAGCCCTGCACGACCGCCAGCAGGCCCGTGGAGGGGCTGAGGATGAAGTTCCAGATCAGGGCGATGGCGGCCGAGGGCAGGATGAAGGGGACGAAGAACGCCAGCCGGAAGAACCACTGCCCCCGCTGCACCCGGTTGGCCAGGACGGCGAAGACGAACGACAGGACGACCAGCGGCGGCACGGTGTAGAGCGTGAACTGCAGCGTGTGCCACATCGCCGACCAGAACTCCGGCCGGGTGAGCATCTCGGCGTAGTTGCCGAAGCCGGCCCAGGACCCGAAGCCCTCCTGGACGACGCTGGTGTTGAAGAAGCTGGCGATGACCATGTAGGCGGTCGGCCAGATGAGGAACACGACGTAGAAGAGGGCGAAGGGGGCGATGAACAGCCAGGCGGGTCTCGTCTCCGCCGACCGGACGCCGCGGGGCGCGCGGGCCGTCGTGGCGGCCACCCCGGGCTCGGTGATGGTGGGTGCGCTCACGAGCGGGCCTCCTGGGGGCTCGGAGGGGTCGGGGGGGTCGCGGTCATGACAGCGGGTCCGCCGTCTCGGCGTAGGTCTGCAGCTGCGAGCGCATGCTGGCGATGGCCTCCTCGGGGGAGGCGGATCCCTGCAGCACCAGCCCGATCTGCGCCCCGACGATGGTCTCGAAGTTCGAGCCGGACCCCGAGTACCAGGCCGGGGCGTCGTACACCGCGTAGTCGGCGGCGGGGGCGTAGTCCGACTGCGGTTCCAGCGCCGCGTACGCGGGGTCCTGCAGCGTCGGCAGGTAGGCCGGGACGTGCCCGCCCTCCGCCCACGTCATGCCCTGGTCCAGCATCGACCTCACGAAGCCCATGGCCCGCCGCAGCTGGTCCTCGTCGCGCTCCATCCGGGGCAGGATGAAGGCGTGCGAGTCGGCCTGGCAGGCCGGGGAGTCGTACAGCTGCGGGATCGGGACCATGCCGAACTCCAGGTCCGGCACGCTCTGGGCGGTGGTGATCTCCCACTCGCCCTGCATGTAGAAGGCGGCCTGGCCGGTGAACATCAGGGTCTGGGAACCGGCGTAGTCGGTCGTCGTCGGCATCAGGCCCTTGGCGGTGAGGCTCTGCAGGTAGGCCAGGGTGTCGGCGACGAGCGGCTCGTCGAAGGTGAGCTCGGTGCCCCCGCCGGAGAGGAAGGGGGTGTTGCCGCTGCGCTGGGAGTACAGCGACTGGAACAGGCGCCAGGGCGTGGCCGTCTCGCTGACGGTCGCCACGCTGGCCCCGTAGGCGCCGGTGACCTCCTTGGCGGCGGTGAGCGCCGCCTCCCACTGCTCGGTGCCCCGGATGGGCTTGAGCTTGCCGTCGCCGTCGAGCAGGCCGGCCTGCTCGCAGACGCCCTTGTTGTAGAAGAGGACGAAGGGGTGGGTGTCCAGGGGGACGGCGTAGGCCCGCTCGCCCAGCTTCCCCGCGTCCCACACCTTCGGGGTGAAGTCCTCCGGGGTGAGGTCGACGAGGGCCAGCATCTCGTCGGTGATCTCGGTGAGCAGCCCGGCCCGGGCGAGGTTCTGCGCGCGGGTGAGGTGGGCGACGGCGACGTCCGGCGGCTTGTCCCCGAGCGTGGCCAGCGACACCTTCGTGTAGTACGGGTTGCCCCAGGCGAACGTCGCCGACTGCAGGGAGTCGGGGCCGCCGTTCTGCCGGGCGTACTCGTCCAGCATGAGCTGCAGGCGGGCGCCGTCACCGCCGCCGAAGAGGTTCCAGAAGGTCACGGTCCCGGGGGCGAGCTGGGTGCCGGCGATCCCCGCGGCCAGCGGTGAACCGCAGCCGGCGGTGGCGCCCGCCAGGCCCAGCCCGCCCAGGGCGAGGCCGCCCTTGAGCAGCGAGCGCCTCGTCGGGCGCCCTGGTGGGGGGAGATGGGGTGTCACGCGTCGTCCTTCCCGCCGTCGTTGGCGTGGAGCGCAGTGCTGCCTGCTCGTGGTGCTGCCTGCTCGTGCTGCGTGCCGTGCACCCCGCCCGCCCGGTCCGGGTCCGCTCCCGGGCTGGACGGTCGGGGTGCCGGGGACGCTAGCATCGCTTTGCACCGGTGCAAAGCATGCCGCGCCGCCGCCGCGCCGACCGGTGGCCCCGCTGCCCGGTTCCCGCCCAGCCCCTCCTCCCCGACCCCGGAGGCACCGTTGCCGACGACCGACCCCACGCCCGTCCCGCCCGGGGTGCCCCGCCCGGAGCACCCCCGCCCCTCCGCCCGCCGCACCGACTGGCTCTGCCTCAACGGCGCCTGGGGGTTCGAGGTGGACGCCGGCGACTCCGGCCTGGAGCGCGGCCTGCTGCAGCGCCCCCTGGAGCGCACGATCACGGTGCCGTTCGCCCCCGAGTCGGAGCTGTCGGGCATCGGGACCACCGACTTCATGCCCGCCGTCTGGTACCGGCGCGAGGCGGACGTCCCCGCGGGGTGGGCCGGGCGGCGGGTGCTGCTGCACTTCGGCGCCGTCGACCACGACGCCACCGTCTGGGTGGACGGGGTGGAGGTGGGCCGCCACCGCGGCGGTTTCACCCCCTTCACGATCGACCTGGGCCACCGCAGCGGCGCGCTGACGATCGTCGTGCGGGCCCGCGACAGCCGCTGCGGCCCGCAGGCCCGCGGCAAGCAGTCCACCCGCTACGCCAATTACGAGTGCTTCTACACCCGCACCACCGGCATCTGGCAGACCGTGTGGCTGGAGCCGGTGCCGGACACCTCCCTGCTGCGCCCCCGCGTCACGCCGGACCTGGCGGGGGAGTGCTTCCACCTGGAGCAGCCGCTGCGGCGCGACCCCGCCGGGGTCGCGGGCGGCCGGGTGGGCTGGCGGCTGCGGGCGGTGCTGTCCGACGCCGCCGGCGAGGTCGTCACCGCCGACGTGCGCGCCGACCTCGACCTGGCGCCCCGGCTGGTGCTGCCCGTGCCCGCCGGGAGGGTGCGCACCTGGTCGCCGCAGGACCCGCACCTGTACGACCTGCGGGTGGAGCTGCTGGACGCCGCGGGGGAGGTCGTCGACGCCCTCGGCTCCTACGCGGGGTTGCGGTCGGTGGCCGTCGACGGCAAGGCGGTGCTGCTCAACGGTCGCCCGGTCTTCCAGCGCCTCGTGCTCGACCAGGGCCTCTACCCCGACGGGCTGATGACCGCCCCGTCCGACGCCGCCCTCGTCCGCGACATCGAGCTGTCGATGGCGGCCGGCTTCAACGGCGCCCGGCTGCACCAGAAGGTGTTCGAGGAGCGGTTCCTGTTCCACGCCGACCGGCTCGGATACCTCGTGTGGGGGGAGTTCGGCGACTGGGGCGCGGCCGAGCGCGGCACCGAGACCGACCGGGAGTTCCAGCGGCCCACCGCCAGCTTCGTCACCCAGTGGCTGGAGGCGCTGGAGCGGGACCACTCCCACCCCTCGATCATCGGCTGGTGCGGGCTCAACGAGACCTACCAGCGCATCACCGACAAGATCACGGTGTTGGACGACGTCACCCGGGCGATGTTCCTGGCCACCAAGGCGATGGACACCTCCCGGCCGGTGCTGGACGCCTCGGGCTACTCCCACCGCGTCGCGGAGTCCGACGTGTGGGACTCCCACAACTACACGCAGGAGCCGGAGGTCTTCGCCCGCGAGGTCGGCGGCCTGGGGCGCGGCGAGCCGCACACCAACGCCGGTCCCGAGGGGGAGGTGTGGTCGCTGCCGTACGCGGGGCAGCCGTGGTTCTGCAGCGAGTTCGGGGGCATCTGGTGGCGCCCGGACGCCGCGGCCAGCGACTCCGCCGTCGACCGCGGCGCGGAGTCCTCGTGGGGCTACGGGCGGGCCCCGGCGAGCGAGGAGGAGTTCCACACCCGCTTCGCCGGGCTCACCGGCGCGCTGCTGGGCGATCCGCTGATGTTCGGCTACTGCTATACCCAGCTCACCGACACCTTCCAGGAGCAGAACGGCATCTACTCCTTCGACCGCTCCGAGAAGCTCGACGTGGCGCGGGTCCGCGCCGCCCAGCTGCGCCCGGCCGCCATCGAGACCGTCGCGGCGGCCGCCACCGGCTGCGCCGTCGCCCGGCCCGACGCGGTGCCCCGCCCGGGTG
>NZ_BAABIL010000051.1:0-6088 GCF_039542765.1 Kineococcus glutinatus | reverse complement strand
TTTTAATCCGCGGGTTGTGGGTTCGAGTCCCACGGGGCCTACCGCTCTGACCTGCGACTTCACCACCCGGAGGGGCCCGCTCACCGGCCAGGACGGTCTCTGCGGACCACATGCGGACCACATCGGTCGTCTCGGTGCGCCGGGTGTATGCCACGGCCGCGGCGATCGCGTCGGCCGCCGAACGCGCGACGGCCGGCACGACGTGGGTGTAGAGGTTCGCCGTGATGTGGGTGGTGGAGTGCCCCAGGCGGTCGCTGACGACCTTGATGTCCACCCCTGCGGCGAGGGCGAGGCTGGCGTGGGTGTGGCGCAGGTCGTGCAGCCGGATGCGCGGCACGCCGGCGGCTCGGACGAGCTTGCCGAAGGTGTGGGTCACCACGTCAGGGCGCAGCAGGGCGCCGTTCTCGCGGGTGAAGACCAGGCCGTGCTCCTGCCACGCCTCGCCCCACGCTGCGCGTTCGGCCTGCTGCGCGGCGCGGTGCTGGCGGAGGACGTCGACGGTCATCGGGTCGATGGGCACCACGCGGGCGCCGGCGGCCGTCTTCGGCGCCCCGAGCCGTGGGCCGTCGTTGGCCTCGGTGATCTGCCAGGCCACCACGACGTGGGCGCGTTCGAGGTCGACGTCGCGCCAGTGCAGCCCGATGGCCTCGCCGCGGCGCATGCCGGTGAAGGCGATGAGGTGGAACAGGGCGGAGAGGCGGTGCCCGTGGGCGGTGTCGAGGAACGCGGCGATGTGCTGCGGCTCCCACACCGAGCTGCGCGCCGGGCGGTGCTCGGGCAACTCCACCTGCACCGCGGGGTTCCACGCGATGAGGCGGCGCTTGACGGCGGTGTTGAGCGCCGAGCGCAGCGTGCGGTGCACGTGGTGGACGGTGGAAGCCGACGCCTTGGCGTACCGCCCCTCGAGCAGGTCGGAGTAGAGGGCGTCGATGTGGTCGGCGCGCAGGTCCTGCAGCCGGTAGTGCCCCAGCGCGGGTTCCAGGTAGAGCCGCACGTGCATCGTGTAGCTGCGTCGGGTCGTCTCCCGCAGGTTCCGCTTGCCGGCCAGCCACTGCTCGAAGAACCGCCCGACGGTGAGGGCCGGTTCGTGACTCACCCCCGCGAACTGCCGCTCGAGCTCCTCGTCGAGGGCTCGCTGGGCTTCGCGCTTGGTGGTGAACCCCGACCGCGTCACCTGCCGGCGGCCGCCGTCTGGCCGTCGCCCGAAGTCCACGGTGAACTTCCACGGCCCGCGGCATCGGTGCTCCAGCAGCGTGCCGGCGCTGTCGCGCGGACACGAGGGTCCGTGGCGCTGGGAGACGTGTCCCTTCTTCACCGCCGCACCCCGACGAGGTCCAGCAGCGGCGCGGTGGGCACGCGGATGAGCTTGCCGAGCCGGACGATCGGGGTGGGCCAGCTGTCGGTGCGGATGAGCTCGTAGGCGGCGGTGCGGCCGATGCCGAGGACGGCGGCGGCGGTCGGGACGTCCACGACGGGCGGGAGGGTGCGGATCTGCTCGAGGTCGAGCTGGAGGCGGCTCATCGGTCCTCTCCTGTCGTGGTGTCGTTCAGGATGGCGGGTGGGGGTGCGGTCGTCACGGCACGTTCGCGGCCGATCTGTCAGTCGGTGAAGGAGACGTGGACGTGGTCGTAGTGGCCGCCGGTCGGGTCGCTGGCGTCGTAGACCCCACCGCCGGTGTAGGTGCGCCAGCCCTCGTCGTCGCGGCCGGCGGACCAGATGCGGCCCTGCCAGATGACGTACTTCACGTGCAGCGCAGCGGCGTTGGTCTGCAGCCAGGTGGCTACCTGCCAGCCGGCGGTCACGTCTGTGGCGCCGGGGAACGCGCCGAGCGTGCCGAAGGTGATGTCGCAGCCCTTGCCGCGCGGGTGGTCCGATGTCGGGTTCCACGCGTGCGCGTCCCAGCAGGAGGTCGGCCGCTTGCCGAAGACGGCCCACACCTGGCGGATGCCCCAGTTCGTCGCGGCCGTGACGCAGCCGCCCGTGCCGGTCGGGTCAGGCACGACGCACCCGGCGGAGCTGCCGTTGAAGGCCACGGCGGTCCCGCTCGCGACGGCGACGGGTGCGGCGGTGTAGTCGTCGAGGTAGCGGTGGATCGCGGCGAGGTAGTCGCGGATCTGCGCGACGCATCCCGCGCCGCATCCCGCCTCCCCCGCCACCGGGATACCGCTGGCCGAGCCGGTCACCCGGGAGCAGCCGGCGATGTGGCAGACCGCCATGGCATCCAGCGGGCTGGTGGACTTGCCGGTCGCCCGCAGGTGGGGGGTCATCGCGCGGAGGTTGCCGCACATCCACGGCAGGACCACCTCGAGGTGCCGCTGCGGCTGCCAGACGTCGTGCTCGGCGGGCGGCCGCCCACCGGCGCTCCAGCCGGTACCGCCACCGGCGGCGACCCACGTCGCGGGCATCGCCTGCAGCAGGCCCGCGGCCCCGGCGGGCGAGGAGGCGTGCGGGTCCCAGCCGGACTCCGCCTGCACCTCCGCAGCCAGCCAGGTCAGCGGCAGCTCGGGGCAGCTGGCAGCGCGCACGGCCTCCGCGGTCTCGATCCACTGCCGTCCCGCCGGGGGCAGCGCCTCGACGTTGAGGGCCTGCCCCGGTGCGACGGCGGCGGCCGTCTCGGGTCCTGACATGGCGCCGCCGAGGAGCACCGTGCCGCAGACGAGAGCCAGCAGAGCGGTGATTGCGACCTTCACGACCTCCGCCCTCCCCTGCCGACTACGGTTGGTGACCTGACGCGCGTCCGCTGCCGCACGAGGCGGCGGACGTGCCGACACACGACGAACGGGAGGGCAGGCACGAGGAGCGGGCGCACGATCTGACACCGTGAACCCGCACCCGGGACCGTCCTTCACGTCAGTTAACGCGATGACTTGAAGGCTAATCCCTTGTGAATGGATGTCAAGGCGCGGCTGAGGAAGGAGCAGATGGCCCGTGGCGGACGCGCACCCCGAGGACGACGGCGTGGTCAGCGAGACGCAGACCGGTGACGCGCCGGCGCGCTCGCTCGCGGAGAAGGTCGACCTGCTCTTCCAGACGGTCCGGCCGGCCAAGGGCGAGTACTCCTACGAGCACGTGGCCTCGGCCATCAAGGCGGCCGGCGGTCCGACGATCTCAGCCGCCTACCTGTGGATGCTGCGCAACGGCAAGCGCGACAACCCCACGTTGCGCCACCTCGAAGCTCTGGCATCCTTCTTCGGCGTTCCACCGAGCTACTTCTTCGACGACGCCTTGGCCACCCAGGTCGAGGAGCAACTGCGCCTGGTTGCCACGTTGCGCGACGTTGGCGTACGAAGGGTCGCGCTGCGCGCCTCCGGGCTCAGCAGCGAGAGCCTGGCCACGAT
The DNA here is from genome assembly GCF_039542765.1 of Kineococcus glutinatus. Classification (NCBI taxonomy): domain Bacteria; kingdom Bacillati; phylum Actinomycetota; class Actinomycetes; order Kineosporiales; family Kineosporiaceae; genus Kineococcus; species Kineococcus glutinatus. The sequence continues at coordinate 2,750 of NZ_BAABIL010000051.1, read as the reverse complement.
CGCGGAGATGATCGAGCGCGTGCGCAAACTCGAAGGGCTGCCCGACGAGCCCGAGGAGGGGCACGCCGCGGACTGAGAGGGAGGCGGAGAGCTGAGCCTGCGAACGCTGCGGCAGCAGTGCGCGGCACGACTGCGCACGTTGGACCTGCCCGACACCTTCAGCACCTCGGCTTTCGCGACGGCGGTCGCGTCCCTGCGGGGCCGGGCCGTCCACGTCCTGCCGCAGTACGCCAGCGACGGTCCGTGCGGCGTGTGGATCTCCACGACGACGGCCGACTATGTCTTCGTGGACGAGTCGACGGCCGGGGTGCACCGGCAACACATCCTCGCCCACGAGCTGGCGCACGTCGTCTTCGACCACGGCGGTCCGGGCGTGCTGGCCGATGACCTCATCACGCGCCTGCTGCCGGACCTCGACCGCTCGACGGTCGACCGCGTTCTGCAGCGCGGCTCGTACTCCACGCGGGAGGAGCAGGAGGCGGAGGTCTTCGCGTCCATGGTGCTGCAGCGCATGCCGTCCACCGACCCGCTGGTCGACGGTGCGCCGCGCGAGGTGCGGGCCCTGGCGCGCAGCTTCGGGGCCGCCCGTGGCTGAGCGCATCTCGAGCTTCGTGGCGCTCGCGCTCTGCCTGGCGGCGGTACCGAGGTTCCGTGACCTGCGCCGCAGCGCGGATGCCGGCCGCAGGGTCGTCGCGACGGCGGTCATCGCCCTCGCGGTGGCCGCCGTCGTCCTGACGTTCCCCGGCGAGCGGATCCTCTACGCCGCGACGCGCATCCCGCACATCGGCGACCTCGTGGGGCGCGCCGCGATGATGGTCGCCGCCCTGGCCACCCAGTGCATCTTCCTCCTCGCTGCTGCGCGAGCACGGCAGCGTCGAGCACAGCTGCGCCGCCGGGTTCTCGTACTGCTGGCCGCTCTCGCCGTCCTCGTGGCCGTGTTCTCCGCGGCGCCGGCGCAGGATCCAGCCGCGGACTACCTCCTCGCCTACGGCACCGAGCCGCTCGTGGGCGTGTTCATCACCACCTTCACCGCCTTCCTCGGCTGGAGCCTCGTCGACGTCCAGCTGGCGTGGTCGCGCCTGAAGCACCGCACCAGTGGGCCCCTGCACACCAGCCTGCGCACGTTCGCGCTCGGCGCCGCGTTCGGACTCGGATACGTCGCGCTCCGCCTCCTCGGGGAGGCCGCCCTCTTCACAGGTTGGGACACGGTGGTGGCCTTTACCCGCGTCGGCTGCCTCGCACTGGGATCGGTGGCGGCCCTGCTGGCCGTCGCCTCGGTGACCTGGCCGGCCATGCGGATGCGCATCCACCAGCTGCGCACCTGGGTGCGAGCGCGCCGGCAGCTGCAGCAACTGCTGCCGCTGTGGCGCGACCTGGCGGACGTCGCCCCGGAGGTGGCGTTGGAGCATCCCCGCTCTCCCATCCGCGAGGCGTTCGACGTCCTCGACGTGCGGTGGCGGCTCTACCGGCGGGTCATCGAGATCCACGACGCCCGTCTGGCGCTGCGCGCGCATGCTCTGCAGCTGGCGGACGCGGCAGCAACCCCGCACGCCGCGGAGGCCCAGCGGCTTGCCGCGGCCGTCACTGCCGCGCGAGCGGGGCACCACGACGGAGCGCCCACCGCGTCAGAGCACAGTCTCGGCGAGCGAGCGCCGGTGGCCGACGATATGGACCGGGAGGCGGAGCGCCTGGCGCAGGTGGCCCGCGAGTACGTCGCCCTGACGAGGACGCGGCATCGAGTGGTGTTGCAAGGGAGGCGGTCGTGAGCGGTCCAACGATGATCGGGCGAGAGACGGAGGCGTCCACCAGCCTCCGGGTGGCCCGGGTCCTCAGCGAGGTGCTCGCGCCGTGGATCTGCGCGGCCGTCATGCCGCCGGTCGTAGCTGCCATGACCACTACGCCGTGGTGGAAGGGGGCGCTGCACGGCCTGCTGGTCACCGCACTGGCGGCGGCAGTGCCCTACGCCGTCGTCGCCCGACAGGTGCGCACCGGCCGGCTCAGCGACCGTCACATCAGCCGCCGCGAGGACCGCCCTCGCCTGCTGGCGATGGCGGTCGGATGCGTGCTGGTGGCGCTGCTGGTGGTGCGCCTGCTGGGTGCGTCGACATCGATGCAGGTGTTCGTGCTGCTCATGCTCGCCAGCGTCGGCGTCGGGGCGGTGATCTCGCGGGTGTGGAAGGTGTCGATGCACGCGCTGGTGCTTGCAGCGTCGGTCACCGTGCTGGTCGGACTGCGCCCGGCGCTGGCGCCGCTGGCTGTCCTGGTGCCGCTCGTCGGCTGGGCCAGGTGGCGAGAGACCCACCACTCCCCTAGCCAAGTGGTGACCGGCGCAGCCTTGGGCCTAGCGCTCGCGGCTGGAGCGCTAGCTTTCACCCCTTAAAACGCCGTTGCATTAGTCGAGAATTGAGCCTTTCTCAGTAGCGGCCCTCCCAGGTGCTGAGCATCAGAGCGGTGGCGATGATCGCGGAGATGCGCCAGGGGCAGAGGGTGACACGAGCCAGGGCCCGCCAGCGGGTTTTGAGGTGGGCGATGCCATGCTCGACGAAGGCTCGCTCGGCGTTGACGTAGGTGTTCCAACCCCGAGTTGATGGATCGAGGACTTGCCCACCGCCGGGACGGCGGACGGGAACTCGGACACCGGCGCCAGCGCCGGTATAGCCCTTGTCGGCCAGCACGGGCAGACCCCGCACTGAGGTTTTCTCACCGGGTTGGTAACTGAAGGTGGGTGAGGACGAAGGCAACAGAGGCGA
>NZ_BAABIL010000050.1:0-5224 GCF_039542765.1 Kineococcus glutinatus | reverse complement strand
GTGTCTACGCGCGCCTGACGGCCGGGCGTGCAGGCGTGCGTTAGCATCGAAGTCCGTGGCGGACCGCACCTCGCAGCAGACCCTGAAGCAGCGCACGACCCAGCACATCTTCGTGACGGGGGGTGTGGCGTCCTCGCTCGGCAAGGGCCTGTCGGCGTCCAGCCTCGGTCGCCTGCTCCGCGCGCGGGGTCTCCGCGTCGCGATGCAGAAGCTCGACCCCTACCTCAACGTCGATCCCGGCACGATGAACCCCTTCCAGCACGGGGAGGTCTTCGTCACGGAGGACGGCGCGGAGACCGACCTCGACATCGGCCACTACGAGCGCTTCCTCGACGTGCGTTTCGACGCCTCGGCGAACGTCACCACCGGGCAGGTGTACTCCGCGGTCATCGCCAAGGAGCGGCGCGGGGAGTACCTCGGCGACACCGTGCAGGTCATCCCGCACATCACGAACGAGATCGTCGAGCGGATGCGCGCGCAGGCGCGCGACGACATCGACGTCATCATCACCGAGGTCGGCGGCACGGTCGGCGACATCGAGTCGCTGCCGTTCCTGGAGGCGGCGCGGCAGGTGCGCCAGCGGCTGGGGCGCGACAACGTGTTCTTCGTCCACGTCTCCCTCGTGCCCTACATCGGGCCCAGCGGTGAGCTGAAGACCAAGCCGACGCAGCACTCCGTGGCGCAGCTGCGCAGCATCGGCATCCAGCCCGACGCGATCGTCTGCCGCGCCGACCGCGAGATCCCGGACAGCGTCAAGCGCAAGATCGCCTCCATGTGCGACGTCGACGAGGAAGCCGTGGTGGCCGCGATCGACGCCCCCTCGATCTACGACATCCCGAAGGTGCTGCACCGCGAGGGCCTGGACGCGTACGTCGTGCGCAAGCTGGGCCTGTCGTTCCGCGACGTGGACTGGAGCACCTGGGACGAGCTGCTGCGCCGGGTGCACCACCCCGCCCACGAGGTGGAGGTCGCGCTGGTCGGCAAGTACATCGACCTGCCCGACGCGTACCTGTCGGTGACCGAGGCGCTGCGCGCCGGCGGGTTCGCGCAGGACGCCAAGGTGCGCATCCGCTGGATCGCCTCCGACGACTGCCAGAGCCCGGAAGGCGCGCGCCGCGCGCTCGGCGGGGTCGACGCGATCTGCATCCCCGGTGGGTTCGGGGTGCGCGGCATCGAGGGCAAGCTGGGCGCGCTGCGCTTCGCGCGGGAGAACGGGATCCCCACCCTCGGTCTGTGCCTGGGGTTGCAGTGCATGGTCATCGAGTACTCCCGCAACGTCGCCGGCCTGGCGGGCGCCAGCTCCACGGAGTTCGACCCCGACTCCGAGCACCCCGTGATCGCGACGATGGAGGAGCAGAAGCACATCGTCGCCGGGGCCGGTGACATGGGCGGCACGATGCGGCTGGGTTCGTACGACGCGCACCTGGAGCCGGGTTCCGTCGTGGCCGAGACCTACGGCGCCGAGAGGATCTCCGAGCGGCACCGGCACCGCTACGAGGTGAACAACGCCTACCGCCAGCAGCTCGCGGCGGCCGGCCTGGTGTTCTCCGGCGTCGCTCCCGAGCTCGGCCTCGTCGAGTTCGTCGAGCTGCCCCGCGAGGTGCACCCCTACTACGTCGGGACGCAGGCGCACCCGGAGTTCCGCTCCCGCCCGACCAGGGCGCACCCGCTGTTCTCCGGCCTGGTGGCGGCCGCGCTCGACCGCCAGCGCGAGGAGCGCCTCGTCGACGTGGAGACCGCGCACGTCGCCGCCGAGGTCGTCGCCTCGTGAGCGGCGACCTGCCGGGCCGGCCGGCGGGCGGTGCGGAGCTGGCGGACCGGCGCGTCGAGCGGGAGGTGAGCCGCTCGGAGGTCGTCTTCACCGGCCGCGTCTGGGACGTCGTCTCCGAGGACGTGGTGCTGCCCGGTGGGGACGGCCCGGCGACGGTGACGCGTGAGTTCCAGCGCCACCCCGGGGCGGTCACCGTGCTGGCCCTCGACGACGACGAGCGGGTGCTGTTCATCCGCCAGTACCGCCACCCGGTGCGCCACGAGCTGTGGGAGCTGCCGGCGGGCCTGCTGGACGTCGAGGGGGAGGACCCGCTGGCCGCCGCGCAGCGGGAGCTGGCCGAGGAGGCCGACCTGCGCGCGGACTCCTGGGCGGTCCTGGCGGACTGGTTCAACTCCCCGGGCGGTTCGGACGAGGCGCTGCGCGTGTACGTGGCGCGCGGGCTGTCGTCGGTCCCGGAGGGGGAGCGGCACGTCCGCGAGGACGAGGAGGCCGACATGCTCGTCGTGCGGGTGCCGCTGGACGAGGCGCGCGACGCCGTCCTGGCGGGGCGGGTGCACAACCCGGGTGCCGTGATCGGGGTGCTGGCGGCGTGGACGGCGCGGGCGCTGGGCTGGACGACGCTGCGGGCCGCCGACGCGCCGTGGCCGGAGCACCCGCGGCTGGGCTGAGCGGGCCGGTCCCGCCCTGCGTGCCGCTGCCCGGCCCGGGCGGCGGCACGGGCTAGGGTCGCCGCGTGCCCGCACCCGGTCCCCTGCAGCTGGCGGTGGAGGAGTACCTGGGCCACCTGGGGGTGGAGCGCGGACTGGCCGCCAACACCCTGGGGGCCTACCGGCGTGATCTGCAGCGCTACGTGTCCTTCCTCGACACCAGCGGTGTGGTCGACGTGGGCGGGGTGCGGGAGGAGCACGTCAGCGGGTTCGTGGCGGCCCTGCGCTCCGGTTCCGACGGGCGCCCGGCCCTGACGGCCAGCTCAGCGGCGCGGGCGGCCTCGGCGGTGCGGGGCTGGCACCGCTTCCTGCTGGAGGAGGGCCGGGCCGGGGACGACCCCGCGAGCGCCGTGCGGCCCCCGCTGCCGCCGCGGCGGCTGCCCCGGGCGCTGGACGTCGCCGAGGTCGCGCGGCTGCTGGAGGCAGCGGGGGCCGCCGACCCGCCGGGGGGGCTGCGCGACCGGGCGCTGCTGGAGCTGCTCTACGGCTCCGGTGCCCGCATCAGCGAGGCGGTGGGCCTCGACGTGGACGACGTGGTGGCCGCCGCGCTGGGCGAGGACGGCGTGGTCCGGTTGCGGGGCAAGGGGTCCAAGGAGCGCGTGGTGCCCGTCGGCTCCTACGCGCGGGCCGCGGTGGAGGAGTACCTCGTGCGGGCCCGGCCGGCGCTGGTGGCGGCCGGGCGGGGCACGCCGGCACTGTTCGTCAACGCCCGCGGCGGCCGGTTGTCGCGGCAGAGCGCGTGGGCGGTGCTGCAGTCGGCGGCGGTCCGGGCCCGGCTGGGCAGCCGCGTCTCGCCGCACACGTTGCGCCACTCCTTCGCGACGCACCTGCTGGCCGGTGGTGCCGACGTGCGCGTCGTGCAGGAGCTGCTGGGGCACGCCTCGGTCGCGACGACGCAGGTGTACACCCTCGTGACGGCCGACTCGCTGCGCGAGGTGCACGCCGCGACCCATCCCCGCGCCCTGCGCTGAGGGCGGCGCGGGGCGGTCCGGGGTGCCCGTGCCGGTGTCGGGGCACCCTGGGACGTGACCGCGGGGCCGGGCCCGACTAAGGTCACCCCGTCCACGGGGACGTGCTCCCGAGCGGAGGTGGGTCCTCGTGGTGGACCAGCCCGCCCCGCCCTCCCCGGGCCACGTCTCCTGCGAGGAAGTGCCGCACCCGTGACCAGCGATCCCCAGCCGGCGAGCCCGGTGAACGGCGGCGAGGAGCCGCTGCGCCCGGTGCCCCAGCCGCCCGTCGCGGTCCCGGCGTCCTCCGGCGCCGTCACCGAAGCGGCAGGCGTTCCCGGGCCCGCGCCGCTGGGTCGCGAGCCGGTCCTGCCCCCGCTGCCCGCTGCGGCGCCGCCGTCCGGTGCGGGGTCCTCCCCCGGTGACGGGGCGCAGGCCGCGGACGGGGTGCTGGGCCCGACCGGTCGCCCGCTGCCGGAGTTCCCCGAGCCGCGTCCGCTGGCGCAGCACGGGCCGGCGCGGGTCATCGCCATGTGCAACCAGAAGGGTGGCGTCGGCAAGACGACGACCGCCATCAACCTCGGCGCGGCGCTGGCCGAGTACGGCCGCCGCGTCCTGCTCGTGGACTTCGACCCGCAGGGCGCGCTGTCGGTGGGCCTGGGCATCAACCCGAACGAGCTGGACCTCACCGTCTACCAGGTGCTCATGGAGCGCGGTGTCGACGTGCGCTCGGTCGTGCGGGAGACGGCGGTGCCGGACCTGGACCTGCTGCCGGCCAACATCGACCTGTCGGCCGCGGAGGTGCAGCTGGTCGGGGAGGTCGCCCGCGAGAGCGTCCTGACCCGGGCGCTGCGCCCGGTGCTGCAGGACTACGACGTGGTGCTCATCGACTGCCAGCCCTCCCTGGGCCTGCTGACCGTCAACGCGCTCACCGCCGCGCACGGCGTGATCATCCCGCTGGAGTGCGAGTTCTTCGCCCTGCGCGGCGTGGCGCTGCTCGTGGAGACCATCGAGAAGGTGCAGGAGCGGCTCAACCCCGCCCTGGAGGTCGACGGGATCCTCGCGACGATGTACGATGGGCGGACGCTGCACAGCCGCGAGGTGGTGACGCGCGTGGTGGACGCCTTCGGCGACGCGGTCTTCCACACGGTCATCGGGCGCACGGTGAAGTTCCCCGACGCGACCGTGGCCGCCGAGCCCATCACCTCCTACGCCCGTCAGCACGCCGGCGCCGAGGCCTACCGGCAGCTGGCCCGCGAGCTCGTGGCCCGCGGCGACGCCGCCTGAGCGGTCGCGAGGCTCGGGGGCGGTTCCCGCCCGCGGTGCGCGGACGCCGGTGCGGGGGGTCCGTCCCCCGGACGGAGCAGTACCGGCTGTGCCGTCGCCCGGAAGGGCGCACTGCGCTCCGCACCCGGGTCGTGGCAGAGCGTCGTGGTCACGACCATTCGGTCGGCGAACCAGCGCTTTCCGTGAAGATCCCCCTGCGCTGCGCCACGGAAATCCCGACACTGCCGCAGCGGAAGGGTCGGGCAATTCCCGACGCCCGATTTTCCGGTCCGGTTTCGCCCTTATCCTTGGCCCCCGACGACGAGGGGGGCTGCCGTGGGTGGGCGTTGGCTGAGCGCGGTTCCGGTGCTCACGGAGGAGGCGGCCGAGGGCCTCATCGCGGCGCGCGTGGTCCAGGTGGTGCGCGCGGCGCCCGACGTCGTCCTCGTGGGCGACCCCGGCGAGCGCCTCACCGGCCGCGAGCTGCTGGCCCGCGCCGCGGCGGTGTGCGCCGCCGTCCGCGCCAGCGGCAG
>NZ_BAABIL010000049.1:0-2134 GCF_039542765.1 Kineococcus glutinatus | reverse complement strand
CGCCGCGCCGCGGCCGCCCGGACGTTCACCGCGTGGGCGCGGCGCACCGACCGCGTCGCGGACGACGCCGCGCAGCGGCTGCGGGCACCCCGCGCCTCCCGGCACCTGCCCCGGGTGTTGCGCGCCGATCAGGTGAGCGCCCTCCTGGAGGCCGCCGCCGCGCGCGCCGGTGACGGCGACCCCCTCCGCGTGCAGGACGTCGCCGTCCTCGAGCTGCTCTACGCCACCGGCTGCCGGGTCGCGGAGGTGGTGGGCGCCGACGTCGACGACCTGGACCTGGAGCGGCGGACCCTGCGGGTGCTGGGCAAGGGTTCGCGCGAACGGGTGGTTCCGTTCGGCCGGCCGGCGCTGGTGGCGCTGGACCGGCACCTGTCCGCGGCCCGTCCCCGGCTGGCCGTGGAGACGTCGCCGCCGGCCCTCTTCCTCGGCCGCCGGGGCGCGCGTCTGGGGCAACGGCAGGTCAGGGCCGTGCTCACCGGGTTGCTGGCCGGTCTGGAGGGCATCCCGGTGGTCGGCCCGCACGGCCTGCGGCACTCGGCGGCGACCCACATGCTCGACGGAGGAGCCGATCTTCGTAGCGTTCAGGAATTACTCGGTCACGCTACGCTTTCAACAACGCAGGTGTACACGCATGTCTCCGTGGAGCGGTTGCGGAGGTCGTACCGCCAGGCCCATCCACGAGCCTGAGCGGAGGCGGGAGTGGGGATGGACGCAGGAGCGAGGTCGCGCGAGGCCGCGCCGCAGGAGACGGCGGCCGAGCCCGCCCTGGAGGTCGTGCACGAGAAGCCCGCGGAGGCCGAACCGGCCGGCCGACCCCGCGCCAACGCGCGCTTCACCTCGCGCCGCGGCACCCCGACGCCGGAGCAGGAGGCCGCCGAGGCGGCGCTGCGCGCCATGTGGGAGGAGTTCAAGGGTTCCGGTGACGCGGTGCTGCGCGAACGGCTCATCCTGCACTACTCCCCGCTGGTGAAGTACGTGGCGGGCCGCGTCGGGGTGGGCCTGCCCCCCAACATCGAGCAGGCCGACCTGGTCTCGTACGGGATCTTCGGGCTCATCGACGCCATCGAGAAGTTCGACATCGAGCGCGCGATCAAGTTCGAGACCTACGCCATCTCCCGCATCCGCGGTGCGATCATCGACGAGCTGCGGGCCATCGACTGGATCCCCCGCTCCGTGCGCAGCAAGGCGCGCGAGGTGGAGCGGGCCTACGCGGCGCTGGAGGGCGAGCTGCACCGGACGCCCACGGAGGCGGAGGTGGCCCAGCGCCTCGGCATCCCCCTGGGCGACCTGCACCAGATCTTCAGCCAGGTCTCCTACGTGAACGTCGTGGCCCTGGACGAGCTGCTCACCGTCTCCGGCGAGAAGGGGGACAAGCTCTCCCTCGTCGACACCCTCGAGGACACCAAGGCCGAGGATCCCGTCGCCGCCTTCGAGACGGAGGAGACGAAGTTCCTGCTCTCCCGCGCCATCAACCAGCTGCCCGAGCGGGAGAAGATCGTCGTGACCCTCTACTACTACGAGGGCCTCACGCTCGCCGAGATCGGCCGGGTGCTCGGCGTCACGGAGTCGCGCATCTGCCAGATGCACACCAAGGCCGTGCTGCAGCTGCGGGGCAAGCTCAGCGACGCGGGCTGAACGGCCGCCTCAGCCCGGCCGGCCCTGGGGCAGCAGCACCGGGGCCGGTGCGGGCGCCAGCAGGGTGAGCGGATCGAGGTAGTCGGCGCCCCGGCGCGCGCCCCAGTGCAGGCAACCGCCCGCGCAGTGCGCCGGCGCCGCGGCCACCACGCCGATCACGTCACCGGCCCGCACGCCCGTGCCCGCACCCGCGCGGGGTTCCACCGGTTCATAGGTGGTGCGCACCCCGCCGGCGTGGGCGACGACGACCACGCCCCGGCCGGCCACCGCCGCTGCGAAGACCACCGTGCCCGCGGCCGAGGCGAGCACCTCGGTGCCCGCCCCGGCGCCCAGGTCGACGCCGCGGTGCCCGGCCGCGTAGGGGGAGGGCAACCGGTCGAAGGTGCGCTGCACCCGCGGTGCGCGCAGCGGCCAGCGGTGCGGCCCCGCCGGACCGGCAGGGTCCTGCGACGACGGGTCCTGCGACGACGGGTCCTGCGACGACGGGTCCTGCGACGAC
>NZ_BAABIL010000048.1:0-7377 GCF_039542765.1 Kineococcus glutinatus | reverse complement strand
GCACCGGCGAGCCCCCTCACCGTCACCACCCGCTCCGGCTGGTCGCACCGGACCTGGCTGCTGCTCGTCGTGCTGTGCGGGGCGCTGTTCCTCGACGGCCTCGACGTCTCGATGGTCGGCGTCGCCCTGCCCTCCCTCGGCGCCGACCTCGGCATGGGCCCCGCCGCCCTGCAGTGGGTCGTCAGCGGCTACGTCCTCGGCTACGGCGGCCTCCTGCTGCTCGGCGGGCGCACCGCGGACCTGCTGGGGCGCCGGCCCGTCTTCCTCACCGCCGTCGCCGTCTTCGGCGTGGCCTCGGTGGCCAGCGCGTTCCTCAGCGACCCCACCGCGCTCGTCGCGCTGCGCTTCGCCAAGGGCGTCGCCGCCGCGTTCACCGTCCCCGCCGGGCTGTCCATCATCACCACCACGTTCGCCGAGGGCCCCGCGCGCGACCGCGCCCTGAGCATCTACACCGTCTGCGGCGCCAGCGGTTTCTCCCTCGGCCTGGTCTTCGGCGGATTCCTCACCGAGCTCGGCTGGCGCGCCACGTTCCTGCTGCCCGGGCCGGTCGCCCTGCTGCTCGTCGCCGCGGGCGCCGTCATCGTGCCCCGCACCGCCCGGCAGGCGCCGTCCCCGCGCCAGCTCGACCTGCTCGGCGCGAGCACCGTCACCGGCTCCCTGCTGCTGCTCGTCTACGCGGTCGTGCAGGCGCCCGAGCGCGGCTGGGGATCGGCCGCCACCTGGGGCCTGCTCGCCGCCAGCGCCGCGCTGGCCGCGCTGTTCGTCGTCGTCGAGCGCCGCCACCCCCGGCCCCTGGTGCGGCTGGGCATCCTGCGCTCAGCCGCCCTCGTGCACGCCAACGTCACCGGCGCCGTCATGTTCGGCGGCTACGTCGCCTTCCAGTTCGTCCTCACCCTCTACCTGCAGAACTCCCTCGGCTGGTCGCCGCTGACGACGGCGCTGGCCCTGCTGCCCGCCGGGCTCCTCGTCGTCGCCAGCTCCACCCGCATCGACCGCGTCCTGGCCCGGTACGGCACGCTGCGGCCCATCGCGGTGGGCATGACCGCCTTCACCACCGCCTACGCCCTCTTCCTGCGCGCCGAACCGGGCATGGCCTACGCGGAGTTCCTGCTGCCCACCGTGGTGCTGCTCGGGGTGGGTTTCGCCCTCTGCTTCCCCGCGGTGAACTCCCAGGCCACCGCCGGTGTCGCCGACGCCGAGCAGGGCCTTGCCTCCGGCCTGGTGAACACCAGCATCCAGGTCGGCGGGGCGGTCACGCTGGCCGCGGTCAGCGCCGTCACCGGCAGCGCGGGGGCACCCGTGCCGGGGGCGCTGCTACCGGGCACCGGCACCGCCGTCGCGATCGTCACCGGCCTCAGCGCGGTGGGCCTGCTCGCCGCCGTGGTGCTGCTGGCGCGGGCCAGGGCGGCGCGACCGGCGGCCGCGCCGGTGGGCCTGCCGGCGCAGGTGGCCCCGGTGGTGCCGGGGGCACCGGTGGTGCCCGGGCCCGCGGAGGTGGCCGGCCGCTGAGGGCGGCAGCCCCGGGAACCGCCGGCGCCGCGGTGCGCCCCGTCCGGCAGGCTGGCCTCCCGGGGCGATCCCGCCCCGGGACCCGCGCAGGAGGAACCAGCCGATGCTCCGGACCGCCGAGGCCGCCACGACCCTGGCGTCGCTGGGCCTGACCACGGTGGCGCTGCTCGTGCTGGCGGCGTTCCTCGCCGGCTGGGTGGACGCCGTCGTCGGCGGCGGCGGCCTCGTGCAGCTGCCGGCCCTGCTGCTCGTGCCGGGGATGGACCCGGTGCAGGCGCTGGCCACCAACAAGCTCGCCGGGGCCATGGGCACCGGCACGAGCGCCGCCACGTACTACCGCCGCGTGCACCCGAGCCTGCGCACCGCGCTGCCCACCGCGGCGGTCGCGGCCCTCGGTGCGGCCGGTGGCGCCCTGTGCGCCGCGGCGGTGCCCGCCGGGGTCCTCACCCCCGTCATCCTCGTCGCGCTGGTCCTCGTCGCCGCCTACACCCTGCTCAAGCCCGACCTGGGTTCGGTCACCGCGCTGCGCTTCAGCGGCCACCGGCACACCGTCGTGGCCGCCCTGACCGGCGGGGTCATCGGCTTCTACGACGGCATCGCCGGGCCGGGCACCGGCGCGTTCCTCGTCTTCGCCCTCGTGGGGCTGCTCGGCTACGCGTTCCTGGCGGCCAGCGCCACCGCGAAGATCGTCAACCTGGCCACGAACCTCGGGGCGCTCGCCGTGTTCACCGCGCACGGCTCGGTGCTGTGGGGGCTGGGCCTCGTCATGGGCTCGGCGAACCTGCTCGGCGGCTGGCTCGGGGCGCGCACCGCGGTCTCCGCGGGCAGCCGGTTCGTGCGCACGGTGTTCCTGCTCGTCGTCGCGGTCCTCGTCGTGCGGCTCGGCCGGCAGGTCCTGCACGGCTGAGCGCCGCTCTGCCAGGGTTGGCCGACGACGCGGGCTGCGCCGATGCCGACGGCTACGACGACGACGGGGGACGACGATGACGGTCCTGGGCGCGGTGTTCCTGCCGCAGCTGCCACCGGAGCGGCTGCGGGCCGTGGCCACCGCGGCGGACGCCGCCGGCCTGCAGGAGCTGTGGCTGTGGGAGGACTGCTTCGAGCAGGGCGCCCTCGCCGGCGCCGCCGCGGCCCTGGCGTGGACCGAGCGGCTGCACGTCGGCATCGGGGTGATGCCCGCCCCGCTGCGCAACACCGCCCTGCTCGCGATGGAGCTCGCGACCCTGCACCGGATGTTCCCCGGCCGCGTCCACGCCGGCGTCGGCCACGGCGTGCAGGAGTGGATGGGGCAGGTCGGGGCCCGGGTGGGGTCCCCGCTGACCCTGCTGCGCGAGCACGTGCAGGCGCTGCGGGCGCTGCTGCGCGGGGAGGAGGTCAGCACCGACGGGCGCTACGTGCGGCTGGACCGGGTGAAGCTGGCGTGGCCGCCGCAGGCGCCGGTCGCCGTGCACGCCGCCGGGCAGGGACCCCGCACCCTGCGGCTGTGCGGCGAGGTCGCCGACGGCACCGTCCTCGTCGCCGACCTCGGCCCCGCGGACGTCGCCCGCAGCCGCGCCCTCGTCGAGGAGGGGCGGGCCGCGGCGGGCACCGGCGCACCGCACCGGGTGACCGCCTACCTGCTGGCCGCCACCGGCCCGGGCGCCGAGGAGCGGCTGGCCGCCTCCCGCCGCGACTGGGGCATCGACCCCGCCTCCGGTGCCGGGGTGGCGGGGGACGCGCACGCGGTGGCCGACGCGGTGGCGCGCTGGGCCGCCGCGGGCGCCGACGCGGTCGTGCTGCAGCCCACCGCCGACGAGCCCGACCCGGAGGGCTTCGTGCGCTTCGCCGCCGAGGAGGTCCGCCCCCTGCTGGGGTGAGGCCCGCGTCAGCGGCCGGTGCGGCGGGTCTGGTCGGCGGCGAGGATGTCCTGCGCGACGTACGTCCGGGGCCCGGGCTGCTGCGGAGCGGCGGGCTGCTGCGGTGCGCCCCACTGCTGGGCGGGGAACTGCTGCGGCGCACCCCACTGCTGCGGTGCGCCCCACTGCTGCGGCGCACCCCACTGCTGGGCGGGGAACGGCTGAGCGGGGAGCGGCTGCGGCGCGTCGGAACCGAAGGCGTCGCCCGCGCCACCGAGCCGGAAGAGCGCGTAGATGACGACGATCGTGCCCGGCACGTAGCCGTAGCCCGTCAGCAGGACGAGGACGCCGACCGCGGTCGTCAGCCCGGCCACGACGAGGCCGGCGACCCAGCCGGCGCGCGTTCCGGAGCGGACCCAGAACCCCGCGGCCAGCACCACCAGCCCGAGCAGGACCTCCACAGCCACGAGCGGGGAGCCGTAGCGCGCGTCGGCCAGGCCGAAGAGGACGAGCAGCACGGCGGCGAAGAAGAAGTCGGTGCTGAACCCACGGGCGGTGCGGTTGCGCATGGCTGTCTCCTGGCGGTGGTGGGCCCCCGGGACCGGCGTCCGGCTGAGCCCCCGGGGTGCGGGGCCGAGCGGGAGGGCCCGCAGCCACTGTGCACCGGCTGTGACCGCGCATCCCGGTCGTCGTGGGGGCACCACCCGGACGGGCGCGCACCACCACCCGCGCGCACCAGCCCGCGGGCTGCACCCCACCCCCCGGGCGCGGTGCCGGTCCAGGCCTCCCCGGGTGAGGTCCCGCTCAGGCGTCCCGGGCCACCGGGCACGTCATGCAGTGCCCGCCACCGCGGCCCTTCCCGACCTCGAACCCCTCGATCTCGACGACCTCGACGCCGGCGGCCCGCAGCGCGGCGTTGGTGCGGGTGTTGCGCTGGTAGGCCACCACCACCCCCGGCTCGACGCACACGACGTTGTTCGCGTCGTGCCACTGCTCCCGCTCGGCCTGGGCCGCGTCCCCGCCCGTCGGCACGACGCGCAGGTCCCGCCGGGCCAGGCCCAGCGCCCCGGCCACGGCACCCAGCAGGTCCTGCTCCGCCACGACGCGCAGGCGCCCGCCGTCCAGCCGCAGGTCGAACGCGCGCGCCTGCGCCACGACGGGCAGGTAGGCGGTGACCGCGTCGCGGTCCAGGAACGTCAGGACGGTGTCCAGGTGCATGAAGGCCCGCTCGCTGCGCAGCGCCACCGCCAGGACCCGCTCGGCGGCGCCCTCGGACAGCAGCCGCAGCGCGAGCCGCTCCACCATCTGCGGTGTGGAGCGCTCGCCCATGCCGAGCAGCACGCTGCCGCCACCGACGGGCATGACGTCACCGCCCTCGACCGACGCCCCGCCGAACTCCTCCGGGTCGAACTCCCCGCCGGCGTCGCGGCGGGGGTACCAGAACCGGAACCCCGCGTCCCGGAAGCGCGGGTGGAAGCGGTAGACGGCGGCGACGTTGACGACCTCCGGGACCCGCGCCGGCGACGACATCGTGCTGAGGCACACCCCCTCGCCGACCCACGCGGAGGAGTCGCGGGTGAACAGGTGGTTCGGCAGCGGCGGCAGCACGAAACCCCCACCCCCGGCGGTGGCGGCCGTCAGCGACGCACCGGGGGCGGCGTCGGGGCCGCCGCGCCCCGCGAGCTCCGCCCACGTCAGGCCGCCGACGAGGTGGGTGGCCAGGTCCCGGGCGCCGAGCCCGTCGAGGGCGGCGCGCACCGCCTCCACGGCGACCGGCCCCACGCCCTGCGGGGTGACGGCCCGCTGCAGCACCCACTCGCGCGCCCGCGGGTCCTCCAGGGCCTGCGCCAGCAGGTCGGCCAGGTGGAGGACCTCCACGCCGCGGGCGCGCAGCTCCGCGACGAACTGGTCGTGCTCCTCCTGGGCGCGGTCCACCCACAGCACGTCGTCGAAGAGCAGCCGCTCCCGGTTGCCCGGGGTGAGCCGCTCCAGGCCGAGGTCCGGGCGGTGCACGACCACCGTGCGCAACCTGCCGACCTCCGAGTGCACACCGAGCGCCTGCACCACCGGCCGCCTCCTCGCCCGGCCGGGCGGCCGCGTGCGCGGCATCCTGCCGCCGGGGCGCTCACCCCGCCCGCCGGGAGTCCCGGTGCGGGCACCCGGTACGGGCACCCGGCGCGGGCACCGGCGCGGCCCGCAGTAGGTTCGCCCCCGGCAACGGCAGGACGCAGCAGCAGGACGGGGCAGGAGGCGGGCATGGCGGCGCTCGACGCGGCGGCGGCACTGGAGGAACTGCAGCGGGGCAACGCCCGCTTCGCGGCGGGCGCGGTGGAGCACCCCGCCCAGGGCGTCGACCGGCGCGCGCAGCTCGCGGGCGGGCAGCAGCCCTTCGCGGCGGTCCTGTCCTGCGCGGACTCCCGGGTGCCCCCCGAGCTGGTGTTCGACCGCGGCCTCGGCGAGCTGTTCGTCGTGCGCACCGCCGGGCAGGTGCTCTCCCCGCCCGTCCTCGGCAGCCTGCAGTACGGCGTGGCGCACCTGGGGGTGCCGCTGCTCGTCGTCCTCGGCCACAGCGCCTGCGGTGCCGTGCAGGCCACCTGCGACGCCGTGGCCGCGGGCGCCGGCCCCTCGGGCACCGCGATCGACTCCCTCGTCGACGCGATCCGCCCGGCCGCGGAGCGGGCCGCGGCCGCCGGGCTCGACGCCGCGGTCCGGGCCAACGTGGAGGACGTCGTCGCCGACCTCGGCGGCGACGAGCTGCTCGCCGCCGCCGCGGCCGCCGGGCGGCTGCGCATCGTCGGGGCGGTCTACGACCTCGCCACCGGCGAGGTCACCTTCCGCTGAGCCGCTGAGCCGCTGGGCGGCCGCCGCCCCGGTCAGCCGGCGGGGCGGCGGCCGCGCTGCACCAGGGCCCCCACCACCAGCAGCGCCACCGCGCACCACGCCACCCACGGCCCCACCTGGGTGCGGTAGCCCAGCGTCAGCTGCTCCACCGCCGGGCTCATGCCGTCCACCAGCCCCGGCACGTACGCCAGCGCCAGCAGACCGGCCCGCGCCACCACCACCCGGTCCAGCCACGAGGGCGCCAGCAGCGCCAGCGGGCCCCACAGCAGCGCGTCGTACCAGGGCAGCACGTACGGCCCCGCCAGCAGGTAGCCGAGCGCCACCGCGGCGGTCGCCGGGGCCGCCACGGCCAGCACCGGGCCCCCCGCCCCCAGCGCCGGCACCCCCCGCGGGCCCGCCCCCCGCAGACCCAGCAGCGCCGGCCGCCACGCCAGCACCAGCAGCCCCGCCAGCGCCAGGGTCCCCACCAGCAGCAGGTCCCGCGGGTAGCCGGCCTCCACCAGCGGGCGCCACGGCGTCGCCAGCGACACGTACCGCCCCGCCGCGCGCGCCTGGTCGTAGACGTGCGCACCCGCCCACACGTGCGCCGGCACCAGCACCACCAGCGCCCCGAGCGCACCGCGCACCACCGCGCCACCACCCAGCGCACCGCGCCACCACGCCCACAGCAGGCCCGCGGCCACCGCCCCGTAGGGCAGCTTCAGGCCCACCGCCACCGCCAGCAGCAGCCCCGCCACCCCCGGGCGGCGCCCCGCCAGCAGCAGGCACCCCACCGCCGCGGCGCCCGCCACCACGTCCAGGTGCGCCCCCGCGACACCCACCCCCAGCAGCAGCGGGTTGAGCGTCCACAGCACCCCCGCCCGCGCCCGCGCCAGCGGCCGGGAGCGCAGCGCCACGTGCAGCCCCGCCGCCGCCGCCAGCCAGGAGGCCGCCACGACCAGCTGCCAGCACCACACCGTGCGCGCCACCGACGCCCCACCCAGGCGCGAGCAGAGCTCCAGCACCGCCGACGCCACCGGCCCGTACACCGACACGGTGTCCTCCCACGGCGCGCGCACCGCCGAGACCACCGGGTCCACCCCGCCGCCGGGCGGGCGGAAGTCCACCGGGGCCACCGCGTACGGGTCACCGCCCAGCGCCGCGATCCGCCCGTAGGCGGCGTAGCTCAGGTGGTCGCCCGAGCCCAGCGGCG
>NZ_BAABIL010000047.1:0-8920 GCF_039542765.1 Kineococcus glutinatus | reverse complement strand
CACCGGGCGGGCGGGCGTCGTCCGGCGGCTCCGGGGCGGGGCGGGGTGGGGCGGCGTCCGGCACCGTCGCAGGCTACCGGTGCGGCCCCGGGCGGCTCCCCGGCTCCCACCTGCGGCCCCGGGCGGCTCCCCGGCTCCCACCTGCGGCCCCGGGGGGCGGCCGAGCCGGGTAACCTGCCCGAAACACGGCCGTCCCCACCCGGAAACGGTCGGCACCTACGGTCGGCGCGTCCGCGGCAGCCCGCACCAGGGACTGTCCCACCCATGGAGGTTGGATGTTCAACAACTCCGAAGAGGTCCTGAAGTACATCCGCGATGAAGGCGTCAAGTTCGTCGACATCCGCTTCTGCGACCTTCCCGGCGTCATGCAGCACTTCAACGTGCCCGCCGAGTCGGTGACCGCCGACGCCCTCACCGAGGGGCAGATGTTCGACGGCTCCTCCATCCGCGGCTTCCAGGCCATCCACGAGTCGGACATGAAGCTCATCGCGGACCCGAGCTCCGCGTTCCTCGACCCGTTCCGGGCCGAGAAGACGCTGGTGATCAACCACTCCATCGTGGACCCGTTCACCGACGAGCCGTACAGCCGCGACCCGCGCAACATCGCGGCCAAGGCCGAGGCGTACCTGAAGAGCACCGGCATCGCCGACACCGTGTTCTTCGGCGCGGAGGCGGAGTTCTACATCTTCGACGACGTGCGCTTCGCGACCAACCAGCGCGAGTCGTACTACCACATCGACTCCGTCGAGGCGGCCTGGAACACCGGCCGCGCCGAGGAGGGCGGCAACCGCGGCTACAAGACGCGGTACAAGGGCGGGTACTTCCCCGTCCCGCCGGTCGACCACTTCGCGGACCTGCGCGATGAGATGTGCGTGGAGCTGGCCAAGGCCGGCCTGCAGGTGGAGCGCTCGCACCACGAGGTCGGGACCGCGGGCCAGTCGGAGATCAACTACCGCTTCGACACCCTGAAGAACTCCGCCGACCAGCTGCTGCTGTTCAAGTACGTCATCAAGAACGTCGCGTGGCGCAACGGCCGCACGGTCACCTTCATGCCGAAGCCCCTCTTCGGCGACAACGGCTCGGGCATGCACTGCCACCAGTCGCTGTGGAAGGACGGCGAGCCGCTGTTCTACGACGAGCGCGGCTACGGCGGCCTCTCGGACATCGCCCGCTGGTACATCGGCGGCCTGCTGCACCACGCCCCGTCGCTGCTGGCGTTCACCAACCCGACGGTGAACTCCTACCACCGCCTGGTCCCGGGCTACGAGGCCCCGGTGAACCTGGTGTACTCGGCGCGCAACCGCTCGGCCTGCATCCGCATCCCGGTCACCGGGAACTCCCCCAAGGCCAAGCGCATCGAGTTCCGCGTGCCGGACCCGTCGGCGAACCCGTACCTGGCGTTCTCCGCGCAGCTCATGGCGGGCCTGGACGGCATCAAGAACCGCATCGAGCCCGCCGAGCCGGTCGACAAGGACCTCTACGAGCTCCCGCCGGAGGAGCACGCGAACATCAAGCAGGTCCCGTACTCCCTCCCCGAGGTCCTCGACCGCCTCGAGGCCGACCACGACTACCTCCTGGAGGGCGGCGTGTTCACGGCCGACCTCATCGAGACGTGGATCGACTACAAGCGGACCAACGAGGTGGACCCGATCCGCCTGCGCCCGCACCCGCACGAGTTCGAGCTGTACTTCGACATCTGACGGTCGGCCCGGCTCGCACCGCTGCTGCGCGAAGGCCCCCCACCCGCCCGGGTGGGGGGCCTTCGCGCGCCCGGCGCCCGGGCCGCGGCGTCAGGACCGTCGCGGCGTCAGGAACCCGACGGTGACGAAGGCGACGACCTGGGGCGCTGGAGCCGGCTGGAACGCCGGCGGCCGGGACGGGTGGCTGCGGTGCGCGGCGGGCTCCGAGCTCGCTGGTTAGCGTGGTCCCCGTGCCGCCCCGCCTCACCCGCGACGACGTCGCCTGCTGGGTGCTGAAGTCCGCCCTGCCGCCGGCGGCGGTGGCACCGGGGTGGCGCCCCGGCGCGGTGGTGCGGCTGCAGCGCTGCGTGCGCCGCTCCTACCGCCTGGACCTCGTGCGGCCAGGGCAGCCGTGCCTGCTGTGGGTCAGCGGCCGCGACCGCCCCGGGGTGCACGCGCTCGGGGAGGTGGTCGGCCCTGCGGGCACCCGGGAGGACGGCCAGCCGGTGCTGGACGTGGCGCTGCGGCTGCTGGCCGCACCCGTGCCGCGGGCGCAGCTGCTGCCGCACGGCGGGTTCCGCGACGCGGAGGTGCTGCGGATGCCCGCGGGCAGCAACCCCTCCTACCTGACGCCCGGGCAGTTCGCGGCGCTCGCCGGGCTGCTGCCCGCCGGGGGCGGGACACCGACCCGCTGAACCGGTTGAGCAACGTGCCGTCACCGCCGGTACGGTGGTCGCTGCACCACTGCCACCACATCCACGAAGCACACCCGGACGGGGAGGATCGTGAGCGGGACAAGACTGTCCGTGCAGCTGTACACGGTGCGGGAGCAGCTCGCCGACGACGTGAGCGGCACGCTGAAGCGGCTGGCCGAGGTCGGCTTCACCCAGGTGGAGCCCTTCGCGCTCACCGACTTCGCCGACCGGCTCGGCCCGGCGCTGCAGGAGAACGGGCTCAGCGCCCCGACGACGCACCAGAGCTTCGTCGGCTCCTCCGACGCCGACCTCGCGGCCGTCTTCGCGACCGCCTCCCGCCTGGGCGTCGGCACCGTCGTCGACCCCTTCGTCGCCCCCGAGCGCTGGGGCGCGCGCAGCGACGTGGAGGAGGTCGCCGCCCAGCTCAACGCCGCCGCCCGCGTCGCCGCCGACCACGGCGTGCGGGTCGGCTACCACAACCACGCCCACGAGCTGGAGAGCGTCCTGGCGGGCACCACCGCCCTGGAGGTGCTGGCCGGCGCGCTGGACGACGCGGTCGCCCTCGAGGTCGACACCTACTGGGTGGCCGTCGGCAGGCAGGACCCCGTCGCGCTGCTGCGCCGCCTCGGTGAGCGCGTCGTCGCCCTCCACGTCAAGGACGGGCCGGTGACGAAGGACAACCTCGACCAGGTCGCCGTGGGGCGCGGCTCCATGCCGGTCCGCGACATCGTCGAGGCCGCCCCGCAGGCGCTGCGCGTCGTCGAGCTCGACGACTCCCGCGGCGACCGGTTCCAGGCCGTGGCGGACAGCTTCGCCTACCTCAGCGCGCAGGGCCTGGCATGAGCCGCACCGGTCGCGTCGGCGTGGGCGTCATCGGCGCCGGGGTCATCAGCACCCAGTACCTGGAGAACCTCACCGGCTTCCCCGACCTCGACGTCCGGTTCGTCGCCGACCTCGACGCCGAGCGCGCCAGGGCCCAGGCGGAGAAGTTCGCCGTCCCCGGGCACGGCTCGGTGGAGCAGCTGCTCGCCGACGACGCCATCGAGATCGTCGTCAACCTCACCATCCCCAAGGTGCACGTCGAGGTGGCGCTGCAGGCCATCGCAGCGGGCAAGCACGTCTGGAGCGAGAAGCCCATCGCCCTGGACCGCGACAGCGGTCGGGAGCTGCTGACCGCCGCGCGTGCCGCCGGGCTGCGCGCCGCCGCCGCCCCGGACACCTTCCTCGGCGCCGGCATCCAGACCGCCCGCCGCCTGCTGGAGGCCGGGGAGATCGGCACGCCCATGACGGCCCTGACGCTGCTGCAGAACCCCGGGCCGGAGTCGTGGCACCCCAACCCCGACTTCCTCTTCCAGGAGGGCGCCGGGCCGCTGTTCGACATCGGCCCCTACTACATCACCGCGCTCGTGCAGCTGTTCGGGCCGGTCAGCCGGGTCACCGGCGTCGTCTCGAAGGCCAAGCCGACCCGCACGATCGGCTCCGGGCCCCGCGCCGGGCAGTCGTTCGAGGTGACCGTGCCCACCCACGTCAGCGCGCTGCTGGAGTTCGCCTCCGGGCAGAGCGCGCAGAGCACGTTCAGCTTCGACTCCACGATCACCCGGATGCAGTTCGAGGTGGCCGGTGTCGACGGCACCATCGTGGTGCCCGACCCGAACACCTTCTCCGGCGACGTGCTCGTCCACCGCGGCGGCGACGTCGTGGACACGGTCCCCGCGGTCGGCGCGACCACCACCCGCGGCACCGGCGTGCTGGAGCTCGCCCGCGCCATCCGGGCCGGCGTGCCCGAGCGGGCCTCGGCGGAGCTGGCGTTCCACGTCCTCGACGTCATGGCCGCCACCATCGAGTCCGCCGAGAGCGGCGCCCCGGTGGCCATCGCCAGCACCGTGGAGGTCCCGCCGGCGCTGCCGGAGGACTTCGACCCCACGGCGAGCACGCTGTAACCCTCGCCGCGACCCCTCGGGTGGGGTCCCGCACGGCGGCGGGACCCCACCCGGACCGGGACGCTGCCGTCAGCCCGACGACCGCGGCGCCGGGGCCGGCGCGTCCTGCGCGAACTGGGTGCGGTGCAGCTGCGCGTAGCGGCCACCGGCCGCCAGCAGCTCCGCGTGCCGGCCCCGCTCCACCACCCGGCCGTCCTCCACGACGAGGATGCAGTCGGCCGAGCGCACCGTGGACAACCGGTGGGCGATGACGAGCGCCGTGCGCCCCGCCAGCGCCTCGGCCAGCGCCGCCTGCACCGCCGCCTCCGAGGTGGAGTCCAGGTGCGCGGTCGCCTCGTCGAGCACGACGACGCGCGGGGAGGCCAGCAGCAGCCGCGCGATCGTCAGGCGCTGGCGCTCCCCGCCGGAGAGCCGGTAGCCGCGCTCCCCCACCACCGTGTCCAGGCCGTCGGGCAGCGCCCGCACCACCTCCGCCAGCCGGGCCCGCTCCAGCGCCGACCACAGCTGCTCCTCCGTGGCGCCGGGGGCGGCCAGCAGCAGGTTGGAGCGCAGCGACTCGTGGAACAGGTGCCCGTCCTGGGTGACCAGCCCGATCGAGCGGCGCAGCGAGGCGAACGCCACCTCGCGCACGTCCACGCCACCGATCCGCACCGCACCGGAGTCCACGTCGTACAGCCGCGGCAGCAGCGAGGCGATCGTCGACTTGCCCGCACCGGAGGAACCGACGAGCGCGACCACCTGGCCCGGCTCGGCCCGCAGGCTCACGTCGTGCAGCACCTCCACGCCGCCGCGGTCGTCGAGGACGGCGACGTCCTCCAGCGAGGCCAGGGACACCTGCTCGGCGGAGGGGTAGGAGAAGCGCACGCCGTCCAGCTCCACCGACAGCGGCCCCTCCGGCAGCTCCCGGGCGCCGGGCCGCTCGCGCACGAGCGGCACGAGGTCCAGCACCTCGAAGACCCGCTCGAAGCTGACGAGGGCGGCCATGACGTCGACGCGGGCGTTGGCCAGGGCCGTCAGCGGCGCGTACAGGCGGGTCAGCAACAGCGCCAGGCTCACCACGGTGCCCGCCTCCAGCGTGCCGCGCAGCGCGAACCAGCCGCCCAGGCCGTAGACCAGCGCCAGCGCCAGGGACGACACCAGCAGCAGCACGGTGATGAAGGACCACTGCACCATCGCGGTGCGGACCCCGATGTCGCGCACCCGCCGGGCGCGCGCCGCGAACTCCGCCGACTCCTGCCGCGGGTCGCCGAACAGCTTCACGAGGGTGGCCCCGGCGGCGGAGAACCGCTCCGTGGTCTGGTCGGTCATCGCCGCGTTGAGCCCGGCGGCCTCGCGCTCCAGCCCGGCCAGCCGCCTGCCGGTGCGCCGGGCCGGCAGCAGGAACAGCGGCAGCAGCAGCAGGCTGAGCACCGTCACCGGCCACGACAGCGCGAGCATGACGGCGAGGGTGAGCAGCAGGGTGACCGTGTTGGACACCACGCCGACGAGGGTGTCGCTGAAGGCGCGCTGGGCACCGATGACGTCGTTGTTGAGCCTGCTGACCAGCGCCCCGGTGCGGGTGCGCGTGAAGAACGCCACCGGCATGCGCTGGACGTGGTCGTAGACGGCGGTGCGCAGGTCGAGGATGACGGACTCGCCGAGGCTGGCGGACAGCCACCGGCCGAGCATGCTGGCACCGGCCTCCAGGACGGCGATGGCGGCGATGAGCAGCGCCAGGCCGACGACGACGTCGGCCGGCTCACCGGCCACGACGGCGTTGACGACGCGGCCGGCCAGCAGCGGCGTGGCGACCGTGAGGACCGCCTCGAGCACGCCGACGGCGACGAAGCGGGCGATGCGGGCGCGGTGCGGGCGGGCGAAGGCCAGCACCCGCCGCAGCGTGGCGCGGGAGAACGGCCGCTGGTCCTGCTGGCCGTAGGCGGCGCCGTAGAGCACCGACCAGGCGGTGGACTCCATGCTCATGCGGTCAGCCTGCCGCCCACCACCGACATCCGGTAGCGGGTCCACCGCCCGCGGGCGGTGCGGCGCTCAGCCCCCGTAGAAGACCCGCTCCACGACCGAGCGGGCGTGCCGGGTCAGGCGCAGGTACTCCTCCTCGAAGTCCCCCGCCGCCCCCGGCGGCCAGCCCATGATCCGCGCGATGCCGTCCAGGGCGCTGCGCTGCACCGGCAGCGACTCCTTCGGCTTGCCGTGCCACAGCGCCAGGGCGTTGCGGACCCGGGAGGCGAACTGCCAGGTCCGCAGCAGCTCCTCGGCGTCGGCCGCCGCCAGCAGCCCCGCCTCGCCCGCCGCCGCCAGCGCCGCCGTCGTCGACGTCGTGCGCAGCCCCGGGTGCTCGGCGCCGCCGCACAGCTGCAGCAGCTGGACCGTCCACTCCACGTCCGCGATGCCGCCGCGGCCCAGCTTCACGTGCCGCAGCGGGTCCGCCCCGCGCGGCAACCGCTCGGCCTCCACCCGCGCCTTGATGCGGCGCACCTCGCGCAGGTCGGGCTCGCCCAGGCCGCGGACCGGCCAGCGCAGCGGGTCCACGAGCTCCAGGAACCGCGCGGCCAGCGACGGCTCCCCGCCCGGGCCGTCCTCCAGGTCGCCGGCCACCGGCCGGGCCCGCAGCAGCGCCTGCGCCTCCCACGGCGCCGACCAGCGCTCGTAGTAGGCGCGGTAGGAGGCCAGCGAGCGCACCAGCGGCCCCTGCCGGCCCTCCGGGCGCAGGTCCGCGTCCACCTCCAGGCCGGGTTCGGGACCGGCCGCCGTGAGCGAGCGGCGCAGCTCGGCGACCACCGCCATCGCCGCCGCCTGCGCCGCGCCCTCGTCCGCGCCCGGCAGGGGGTCGTGCACGAACAGCACGTCGGCGTCGCTGCCGTAGCCGCTCTCCCGCCCGCCCAGGCGGCCCATGCCCACCACGAGGAGCCGGGTGGGCAGCGCCGAGCCCTGCCGCGCCTCCACCTCCCGCACCCCGGCCCGCAGCGCCACCTCCAGCAGGGCGTCGTCGGCGTCGGCGATGGCGGCGGCGACACCCGCCAGGTCGCGCAGGCCGACCAGGTCGGCCACCGAGGTGCGGAACAGCTCCCTGCGGCGGATGCCGCGCGCCGCCATCACCGACGTCAGCAGGTCGCCGCGCCGGTCGGCCGGCGGCGCCATCGCCTCCAGGACCTGCGCGCGGTCGTAGGGCGCCAGCCGCTCGTCGTCGGCGAACACCGCGACGGCCTCCGGGCTGCGCAGCAGCAGCTCCGCGGGCAGGTCCGCGGCCGCCAGCACGTGCGCCAGCCGCTCGGCGGCCGCACCGGAGTCGCGCAGCATCGTCAGGAACCACTGCGCCCCGCCCAGGGAGTCCGAGACGCGCCGGAACGCCAGCAGCCCCGCGTCCGGGTCGGCGCCGTCGGCGAACCAGCCCAGCATGACCGGCAGCAGCGTGCGCTGGATGCTCGCGCGGCGGCTGACCCCCGTCGTGAGCGCCTCCAGGTGGCGCAGCGCCCCCGCCGGGTCGCGGAAACCCAGCGCCGCCAGCCGCTGCCGGGCCGCCTCCGGGGTCAGGCGCACGTCCAGGCGCGCGTCGTCCGCCGACAGCCGGGCCACCGCCCCCAGCAGCGGCCGGTAGAACAGCTTCTCGTGCAGCCGCCGCACGTCGCGGCGGGTGCCGCGCAGCACCTGCTCCAGCTGCTGCTCCGGCTCCGCCCGCAACCCGAGGGCACGGCCCAGCCGGCGCAGGTCCGCCGCGGCGGTGGGCAGCACGTGGGTGCGGCGCAGCCGGTGCAGCTGCAACCGGTGCTCCAGCGTCCGCAGCAGCCGGTAGTGGTGGTCCAGCTCCCCCGCGTCGTGCCGGCCGACGTAGCCGTGGGTGGCCAGCTGCTCCAGCCCCTCCAGCGTGCCGGGGCTGCGCAGCCGGGCGTCGGTGCGGCCGTGGACCATCTGCAGCAGCTGGACGCTGAACTCCACGTCGCGCAGCCCGCCCGGCCCGAGCTTGAGCTGGCGGCCGGCGTCCTTGGCGGGGATGTTCTCCTCCACGCGCCGGCGCATCGCCTGCACGTCGTCCACGAACCCCTCGCGCTCGCTGGCCGCCCACACCATCGGCTGCAGCGCCTCCACGTACGCCCGGCCCAGCGCCACGTCGCCCGCCACCGGCCGCGCCTTGAGCAGCGCCTGGAACTCCCACGTCTTCGCCCAGCGCCGGTAGTACTCCACGTGGCTGTCCAGGGTCCGCACCAGGGGCCCGCGCCTGCCCTCCGGGCGCAGCGCCGCGTCGACCTCCCACAGGCTCCCCTCGGCGGTGTGCGCGGAGCACACCCGCTGCAGCGCCGTGGCCAGCTTCGTGCCCGTGGCCAGCGCCGCGGCGGGCTCGGCGCCGCGCGCGGGCTCCACGACGTAGACGACGTCGACGTCGCTGACGTAGTTCAGCTCCCGCCCGCCGGTCTTGCCCATGCCGAGCACCGCGATGCGGCAGTCGGCGCCGGCGTCGGGCAGCTCGGCGCGCGCCACCGCCAGGGCGGCCGCCAGCCCGGTGGAGGCGAGGTCGGCCAGCACCCGGCCCACCGCCGGCATCAGCGCGGCCGGGTCCTCGGCGGCGAGGTCGCGGCCGGCCAGGGCCAGCAGCCGGCGGCGGTAGGCCACC
>NZ_BAABIL010000046.1:0-10116 GCF_039542765.1 Kineococcus glutinatus | reverse complement strand
CGCACCTGGTGCACCTGTACGCCAAGCTCGACGTCTGCGACCGCGCCGCGGCGGTGGCGGCGGGCTACGAGCGCGGCCTGCTGACCCCGCGCGCGGCCGAGGCCTGACCCGTCCCGCGGCGCCCTTCCCGCCGCGCCCGTCTCCGGGTTCGGGCGCGCGGACGGGGCCGTTTCCCCGCCCGGACCCGGAGACGGGCGCGGCGGGGGCGGCGCCCGCCTCAGACGTGCGGGCGCAGCAGGTCGTGCTCCCCGACGGGGGCGGGCCGGGCCAGGTGGAAGCCCTGGACGTAGCGGACCCCGAGCTCGCGCAGGGTGGCCAGCTCCGCGGCGGTCTCCACGCCCTCGGCCACGAGCCGGGCGCCGAGCTCGCCGGCGAACAGCACCATGGCCCGGGCGAGGGCGCGCCGGCTGGGGTCGCTGTCGACGTCGCGCACCAGCCCGACGTCGAGCTTGATGAGCTGCGGGGACACCGCCAGGACGTGCTGGAGGCTGGCGAAGCCGGAGCCCGCGTCGTCGACGGCCACGGCCACGCCGAGGCGGGCGAGCCGGTCGAGGGCGGCCAGCAGCGGCGGGTAGTCCGACACCGCCGAGTGCTCGGTGATCTCCACGACGACGCGCCCGGCGGGGGCGGCGGCCACCTTGCGCAGCAGCCGCTCGTCGCAGACCGTGGCGGGGCTGGCGTTGACGGACAGGTACACGCCCTCGGGCAGCTCCGGCAGCAGCCGCAGCGCCGACTCGACGGCCAGCAGCTCCAGGTCGGCCCCGCGACCGCTCTCCTGGGCGGCGGCGAAGGCGCGGGCCGGGCCGCCGAAGCAGGAGGGGCGGGCGAGGGCCTCCACGCCGGCCACCCGTCCGGTGACGACGTCGACGATGGGCTGCACGACCATGGGCAGCCCGCCGGGGGCGAAGCACCTCTCGACGGCCTCCTCGCGCTCGGCGCGCGCCCGCTCGCGCCGCTCGTGGCGGGCGAGCTGGTCGCCGACGAGGTCGGCGAGGGCGCGCAGGAAGGACAGGTCGCCGCCGACGAGGGGCTCGGCCTCGGTGGAGAGGGTGCACAGCGAGCCGTAGAGCTCGCCGCTGGGCGTGCGCAGCGGCACGCCGCAGTAGGAGCCGATGGGCAGGCCGAGCCTGCGGTTCTGCCGGGACGCGAAGGGGTCGGCCCCGGCGTCGGGGACGAGCCCGCTGATGCGCCCGTCGAGCATCGCCTGGCAGTACGTGTTCTCCAGGGGGACGGCCATGCCGACGACCACGCCGAAGCGGTCGGCGTCGCCGGCCATCCGGTCGTAGCGCTGCACGCCGTCGCCGATCCGGGAGGCGATCGCCAGGTCCATGCTCAGGTGGGTGCGCGCGACCTCGAGGATGCGGTCGACGGCGCGCATGGGGTCCTCGTCGTCCGCCCCGCCGTCCAGCGCGGTGCGCAGCGCGGCGGTGGTGGCGGTGCCGGTGGAGCCGCCGAGGCGTTCGGCGAGCTCGGTGGCGGTGCGCTGGGCGCGCAGGCCCGCGACGGCCCAGCCGGCCTGCCGGGCGAGGGCGGAGAGGAACACCTCGTCGTCGGCGCCGAAGCCGCCGCCGTCGGTGCGGGTGACGTGCAGGGCGCCGAGCAGGTGACCGCCGGCGACCAGGGGGGCGCCGAGGCTGGCGTGGGGGGTCGCGCCGCGCCGGGCGGGGTGGGTGGCCTCGCGGCGCACGAGGCAGCGGGTGCGCAGGACGTCCTGCACGGCGGGTTCGGCGAGCAGGGGGTCGGCGTCACCGCGCAGCGCGAGGCCCTCGACGGCGCTCGCCCCGCGGCTGGCGGCGTGGGTGACGCCGGTGGGGCCGAGCAGGAGCGCGCTGCCGCGGTCGGCGCCGGTGGCGCGCACGGCGGTCTCGACGGCGCGTTCGAGGACCGCCTGCTCGTCGCCGGGCGCGTGCACCCGCACGAGGTCGTCGACCGCTTCCGTCACCGAGCTCACGCCGCCCCCTCAGCTAGCCACTGTCAGTCACAGTATGCACACAGAGAGTTGCGACATAGGAGAGAATGGTCACACTCACCCACTCGGGTGAACCTCACACCGCGAAGGACCGCTCCAGCGCACGCGCCCGCAGCTCCACCAGCTCCGCCGCCTGCCGCTGCGCCCGCAGCACCAGCTCGTCCAGCGCCGCCGCGTCGAGGCGCCCGTCGTGCTCGGCCAGGGCCCGCAGCGTGCGCCACCCCGCCTCCTTGCCCTGCACCCCCAGCAGCAGCGCCTCCAGCTCCAGGTAGTCCCGCAGCGGCGAGCGCCCCAGGGACCGGCCACCGGTGACGAGCCGGCTGGCGCGCTCACCCACCCAGGCCGCGGCCGCCCGGGGCCGGTTCGGGGTCGCGCCCACCGCGGACATCAGCGCCCGCAGCGCCGCCCGGTCCTCGGCCACCTCCGCCGCCAGCCGGGCCAGCACCTCGCCCGAGGGCTGCCCGCGCCGCGCTGCGGCGGCGCGGCGGAACAGCTCCAGGCCGGCCACGGCCCCGGTGAAGTGCCCGTCGAGGTAGGTGCCCAGCTCGTCGCCGCCCGCCACGTCCCGCTCCTCCCGCCGCCCGGTGACCCCCGGGCGGCCGACCACCCGGGTCGCCGGTCACGCTAGGGCGGGCGGGGGCGTCCCGCGCGCCCAGCGCCCGCTCAGCGCGTGCTGGGGCGCTTGTCCAGGTCGCAGGTGCACCCCGGCGGGCAGCGGTGCGCCGCGGCGGCCGGGGCGGGCGCGGGGGCCGGCTTGGCGACGTAACCGGCGAACCTGCCCGGCTTGCGGCGCAGCACCGAGGGGCGGTCGTCGCCGCGCGAGGCGCGCATCCGGCGGTAGGCGTCGACGGCCTGCCTGTCCATCGCCCGCGCCACGGCGTCCTCGTTGACGGTGCTGCCCCACTCGGCGAGCAGGTGGTCGTTGCGACCGTCCTCGATGTTCACCACGATCGCGTGCTTCGTGGCCAGCGCGTAGAGCGCCGGCACCTTCTCCCCGTGCCGGGAGGCGTAGCGGTCGATGAAGGTGGGCGTCAGCTCCCCACGCATCGATGCGCGCTCCAGATCGCTGACGATCATGTGCAGGGGCCTCACGGGTGCTCCTCGGTGCGGTGGTACGGGTGGGACGGGCGGCGGGGACGGCGGCTGCGGCCGTTCTCGCACCCCGAGTGCATCGGGCATCCCGTCGCGGCGGTTGAGCGGGCCCACCCTGCCGGTTGAACGCTCGACCACCCTCCGTCACCCCCTTGCGGGGACCACCCGGACGGCCGGTCACCGCCCCGGGCGCCCGTCACAGCAGGTGCACGGGGCGGTGCCGGGCCGGCGGCGGTGCCGCCGACCCGGTGCGGCCCGTCGGTGCGGCGCGTCCTCAGCCGCGGTGCAGCGCGTCCTTCACCTTGGCGGTGACCTTCTCGACGGTGTCGTTCTTCGCCGTCGTGCCGTAGAAGCGCGGGTCCGGCGTCGTCGGTGCGGGCATCGGCACACCCGGGTTGGGCGCGGGCAGGTACTCGAAGTCGCCCTCCTCCGGGGCACCGGTGACCGGCCCCTGCGCCCACGGCCCGTCCGCCGCGTTCGCGCCGTCGGAGAAGTTGATGAACTGCTTGGAGGCGTCCAGGTAGTTCTTGTCGCGGGGGAACTTGTCGGGCACGGGCATCGTCTCGATGCCCTTCTCCTGCAGCTCCATGGCCGCGGCCGTCCACATCCGCTGGTGCATGGTGTCGCGCTCGATGAGGAAGCCCAGCATGTCCCGCACGCCCTTGTCGTCGGTCATGTGGTAGAGCCGCGCCACCTGGAGGCGGCCCTGCAGCTCGGCGTTGGCGTTGGCGGTGAAGTCGGCCAGCAGGTTGCCGCTGGCGGTGATGTAGCTGCCCTGCCACGGGTTGCCGTTGGAGTCCACCGGCCGCGGCCCGGCACCGGCCACGATGGCGTGCTGCACGTCCGTGCCGCCGACGATCGCCGCGATCGTCGGGTCGCTCTGCACCGCACCGTCGACGGCACCCACGGGCGCCTTCTCCAGCAGCTGGGCGATCATCGTGGCGAGCATCTCGACGTGGCTGAACTCCTCGGCCGCGACGCTGAAGAGCAGGTCGCGGTACTTGCCCGGGATGTGGGCGCTCCACGCCTGGAACGAGTACTGCATGGCGACCGTGATTTCGCCGTACTGCCCGCCCAGCACCTCCTGCAGCTTGCGGGCGTAGACGGCGTCGGCCTTCTCGGGCTTGGCGTGGTGCTGGAGCTCCTGCTTGTGGAAGAACACGTCCACCTCCGGTGTGCGTCGCTGCGGGCGCCGGCTCGACCCGCTCGCCCCCGCCCTACCCGCGCCCGCCCGCTTCACACGCACCTCGCGCACCTCACAGGCTCCGCACAGCCGTTGTTGCGCACGCTGCACCCGCACCGTCACGCTCCGCTGAGGACGTCGGGCGCGACGGTCGCCACCCGCGCCGGCACCACCGCGCGGGCGCCGCCCACCTGGTTGACTGCGGCGCATGTCCGTCGACGTCGCCGGTCCCGAGACGAGCACCACGCACCGCCGGATGCCGCCGGAGTGGGCGCCGCACGCCCGCACCTGGATGGCGTGGCCCACCCCCAACGCCACGTTCGGCCCCGAGGGCGGTGAGCGGCTGGCGCGGGCGCGCGAGGCCTGGGCCGCCGTGGCCTGCACCGTCGCCCACCACGAGCCCGTCACCATCCTCACCGCCCCCGGGGACCGGGCCGGCGCCGAGGCCGCCGTGCGCTGCCGCGCCGACGTCGTGGAGGTCGCGCTGGACGACGCGTGGCTGCGCGACTCCGGGCCCTCCTTCGTCGTCGAGGCCGACGGCTCCCTCGGCGCCGTGGCCTGGACGTTCAACGGCTGGGGGCAGCAGGGCTGGGCGTCCTGGGAGCACGACCGCCGCGTCGGGCGGCGGGTCGCGGAGCTGGCCGGCGCGCCCGTGACCGGCTCCGACCTGGTCCTCGAGGGCGGCGGCGTGCACGTCGACGGGCAGGGCACCGCGCTGGTCACCGAGACCGTGCTGCTGGACCCGCAGCGCAACCCGGGGGCCTCCCGGGCCGACGTGGAGGCCGAGCTGCGCCGCACCCTCGGGGTGGAGCGCACGGTGTGGCTGCCGCGCGGGCTGAGCGCCGACTACGGGGAGTTCGGCACCCGCGGGCACGTGGACCTCGTGGCGTCCTTCGCCCGCCCCGGGCTGGTGCTGGCGCACGTCCAGCCCGACCCCGCGCACCCCGACCACGAGGTGTGCGCGGAGAACCTGCGGGTGCTGCGCGCCGCCGAGGACGCGCGCGGGCGGGCGCTGGAGGTGGTGGAGGTGCCGGCGCCGCAGGTGGCGGAGGTGGACGGGGAGCTCGTCGACTACAGCTACATCAACCACTACCTCGTCAACGGGGCCGTCGTGCTGTGCGGGTTCGACGACCCGCGCGACGCCGAGGCGGTGGCGCTGTTCCGGCGCGTCTTCCCCGAGCGGGCGGTGGACCAGGTGGACGCGCGCGACGTCTTCGCCTTCGGCGGCGGCATCCACTGCATCACCCAGCAGCAGCCCGCGGTGTGACCCGGGGCGGGGACGTCGTGCGGCCGACACGCCGGTGTGGTCGCGCAGAACGTCCCCGTCCTCGGGCACCCAGTTCGACAAGACTTCTTGTGCAACGTTGCTCGTCGAACTACCGTCGATGACGTGCCCTCCCCCGAACCCACCGCCACGGCCCGGGTGCGCGATGCCCGGGCCATGCGCGCCCTCGCCCACCCCACCCGGCTGCGGCTGCTCGGGGAGCTGCGGCTGCGCGGGCCGCAGAGCGTCGGCCGGCTCTCGGAGCTGCTCGACGAGGCACCCGGCTCCGTCAGCTACCACGTGGGCAAGCTCGCCGGCGCCGGGCTCGTCGAGGAGGCACCCGACCTCGCCCACGACCGGCGCGAGCGGTGGTGGCGCGCCGTCCACGCCACGACGACGCTGGAGCCCACCGGCCCCGCCGACGACCCCGAGGCGCGCGCCGCCTCCGTCGAGCTGCGCCGCAGCATCGCCGCCGGTCTCGCCGAGAGCCTGCAGCGCTACCTCGACCAGGAGGCCCTGCTCCCGCCGGAGTGGGCGGCCGCCGCGTCCAGCAGCGACGCCGTCCTGCACCTGACGCCGGGCGAGCTCACCGAACTGGTCGCCGAGCTCGACGCGCTCACCGAGCGGTGGCAGCAGCGGGCGGGCACCCCCCGCGGGGGCACCGCACCCGTGGTGCTCGCCCACCACGCCTACCGGCGCCCGGAGTGAGCGCACGGTGAGCACCACCGCGCGGCCCGTGACGGTGCGCGACCGCCTCCCCCTCGCCGCGGCCCTCACCGCCTCGGCCGTCTCCACCGCCGGCAACGCCGTCACCCTCGTCGCCGTCCCGCTGCACGTGCTGCAGACGACGGGCTCGGCCGCGCTCACCGGCCTGGCCGGCTTCTGCGCCACCGCGCCCGTCGTGCTCGGCGGCACCCTCGGCGGGGTGCTGGTCGACCGCCTCGGGCACCGGCGCGCCAGCATCGCGGCCGACCTCGCCAGCGGCACCACCGTCGCCGCCGTGCCGCTGCTGCACGCCAGCACCGGCCTGCCGCTGTGGGTGCTGCTCGTCCTCGTCGCGCTCGGCGGGCTGCTCGACGTGCCCGGCCAGGCCGCCCGCTGGGCGCTGCTGCCGGAGCTGTCCGCCGTGGCCGGCGTCCCCCTGGAGCGGGCCACCGCCCTGACCGCCGCGGCGGAGCGGGGTGCGCGGATGCTCGGCGCACCGGCCGGGGGTGCGCTCGTCGTGCTGCTCGGCGCCCCCGGGGCCCTCGCCGTCGACGCGGTGACGTTCGGGCTCTCGGCGCTGCTCGTGGCGCGCTGCGTGCCGGCGACGACGGCGGCGCCGGGGCTGGAGCCGGGGCAGCGCGACGGCTACCTGCGCGAGCTCGCCGAGGGGGTCGCCGTGGTGGCGCGCGAGCCGCTGCTGCGCGCCCTCGTCCTCCTCCTGGTGGGCACCAACCTGCTCGACACCGCCAAGCTCACGGTGCTGCTGCCCGTGCACGCCACCGAGCGCCTCGCCGACCCCGCCGCGCTCGGGCTGCTCGTGGGCGCCTTCAGCGGCGGGGCGCTGCTCGGCAGCCTGCTGTGGGCGGCGGTCGGGCACCGGCTGCCGCGGCGGGCGGCGTTCACGACGGCGTTCCTGCTCTGCGGGGCGCCGCCGTACGCCGCGCTGTGGCTGGACCTGCCGCTGCCCGCGCTGGTCGTGGTGCTCGTGCTGACCGGCGCCGCCGCGGGGCCGCTCAACCCGGTGATCGACGCGGTGCTGCTGGAGCGGACCCCCGCGGCGGCGCGCGCCCGGGTCGTGGGGCTCGTGGCGGCGCTGTGCTGGCTGGCCGGTCCGCTGGGGCCGCTGCTGGCGGGGGCGGCGGTGTCGGCGGCGGGGTCGCGGCCGGTGCTGCTCGGCGCGGGGGTGGCGTACCTGCTGCTGACGCTGGCCCCGCTGCGCGGCGGGCCGTGGCGGGGGCTGCGGCGCGACGGGGTGCGCTGAGGCGGGGCGGGAACGGCTCGGGGCGGGGACGTCCGGCTGCGACACACCGACGTGTCGCGCGCACGACGTCCCCGCCGAGCCCGTGCCAGCCCGAGCCTCAGCCCGCCCGCTGCTCCGGCTGCTGCGCCCACCACGACCGCAGCTCCGCCACCGCGGCCTCCTCCCCCAGCGGCCCGCGCTCCATCCGCAGCGCCAGCAGGTGCTTGTACGCCCGCCCCACGACCGGCCCCGGCCCCACCCCCAGCAGCCCCATGATCTGCGTGCCGTCCAGGTCGGGGCGGATCGCGTCGAGCTCCTCCTCCCGCTTGAGCCGCTCGATGCGCCGCTCCAGGTCGTCGTAGGCGGCCGACAGCCGCTGCGCCTTGCGCTGGTTGCGGGTGGTGCAGTCGCTGCGCGTCAGCTTGTGCAGCCGCTGCAGCAGCGGGCCGGCGTCCGTGACGTAGCGGCGCACCGCGGAGTCCGTCCAGTCCCCGTCGCCGTAGCCGTGGAAGCGCAGGTGCAGCTCCGTCAGCCGCGCCACCGCCTTCACCGTGTCCTTGTCGAAGCGCAGGGCCCGCAGCCGCTTGGCCACCAGCTTGGCGCCGACCAGCTCGTGGTGGTGGAAGCTGACGCCGCCACCGGCCTCGAACCGGCGGGTGGCGGGCTTGCCGATGTCGTGCAGCAGCGCCGCCAGCCGCAGCACCAGGTCCGGCTGCTCCTCCAGCGCCACCGCCTGCCGCAGCACGGTGAGGGAGTGCTCGTAGACGTCCTTGTGCCGGTGGTGCTCGTCGATCTCCAGCCGCAGCGCGGGCAGCTCCGGCAGGACGTGGTCGGCGAGGCCGGTGTCCACGAGCAGGCGCAGCCCCGGCACCGGGTCCGGCGCCAGCAGCAGCTTCTCCAGCTCCGTGCGCACCCGCTCCGCCGACACGATCGCGATGCGCCCGGCCATGCCCGTCATGGCCGCCACCACGGGCGGGGCGACGTGCAGGCCGAGCTGGGCGGCGAAGCGCGCGGCCCGCATCATCCGCAGCGGGTCGTCGGAGAAGGACGACTCCGGTGAGCCGGGGGTGCGCAGCAACCCGGCGGCGAGGTCGCGCAGCCCGTCGTGGGGGTCGGCGAAGTCCAGCGACGGCAGCCGCAGCGCCATGGCGTTGACGGTGAAGTCGCGGCGGGACAGGTCCGCCACGAGGTCGCTGCCGTAGGACACCTCCGGCTTGCGGGAGGAGGCGTCGTAGCTCTCGGCGCGGTAGGTGGTGACCTCCACGACGACGTCGAGGTCGCCGAGCCGCTTGCGGGCGCCGATGGTGCCGAAGTCGCGGCCGATCTCCCAGTGGGCGTCGCCCCAGCGCTTCAGCAGCGCGGCCGTGGCGTCGGGGTGGGCGTCGGTGGTGAAGTCCAGGTCGGCGGAGGAGCGGCCGAGGAAGGCGTCGCGGACGGGGCCGCCGACGAGGGCCAGCTCGTGCCCGGCGTCCTCGAACACCCGGCCGAGGTCGGTGAGCAGCGGCATCACCGGGGTCAGGGCGTCCACGGCGCGGCGGCGGGCGTCCTCCAGCGCGGCCTGCAGGGCGTCACGGGGGTCCAGCGGCACCCGCTGCTGCTCGGGCCGCTGCGCGGGCTGCGGCTCGGGCTGCTGCTCGGCGTGCGGCGCGGACGACTGCTCGGGGAACGGCACGGGGTCCAAGGGTGCCAGAGGCGGGCGGGGCCGTGGCTACAGTGAGCCGGTGGTCAAGCCTGCCCGGGAGCCGCGGCGACGGCTGCCCACCGTGCAGGAGACGTCCGCCGGTGGGCTCGTCGTCGACCTGCGCGCCGGTGTGCCGCGGGCCGCGGTGATCTGCCGGCTCAACCGCGCCGGGCGCCTGGAGTGGTGCCTGCCCAAGGGGCACCTGGAGGGCGCGGAGACCCCGCAGGAGGCGGCGGTGCGGGAGATCGAGGAGGAGACGGGGATCCGCGGCCGGGTCATCGACTCCCTCGGCCACATCGACTACTGGTTCTCCGCCGAGGGCCGGCGCATCCACAAGGTCGTGCACCTCTACCTGCTCCTCGCCACCGGCGGCTCCCTCACCGTGGAGGGGGACCCGGACCACGAGGCGGTGGACGTGGCGTGGGTGCCGCTGCCGGAGCTGACGACCCGCCTGGCGTTCCCGAACGAGCGGCGGATGGCCGAGGCCGCCGCGAGCCGGCTCACCGCCAGCGCGTGAAGCACCGCCTCGCCGCCGGGCTGGCCGCCGCGACCCTGCTGGCCGCCCCCGGCACCGCCGCCGCGGCGGCCACCGCCCCCGCGAGCACCACCACCAGCGGCACGACGGGCACCACCGGCGCCACCAGCGGCGACCTGCCCGTGCGGGTGGAGCTCACCGCCGTCTCCCCGGCCGCCTACTCCCGCCCCGGCCCGGGCGTCGACCCCGCCCGCAGCACGGTCACCGTCCGCGGCACCCTGCGCAACGACACCGCCGAGGTGCTCCAGGACGTCTCGGTGCGCCTGCTCGTGCAGCGCCCCGCCCTGCGCACCCGGCAGGCCGTCGCCGCCTGGGCGGACGCCTCCCCCACCGGGCCCGCGGGCGGCATCCCGGTCGCGACGGCCGCCCCCGGGGGCGCGCAGGGCACCGGGACCGCGCAGCGGGCCAGCGCCGACCTGGCCCCCGGCGCGGAGGTGGCCTTCGAGC
>NZ_BAABIL010000045.1:0-5636 GCF_039542765.1 Kineococcus glutinatus | reverse complement strand
GGGCCCGCCGCGCGCGGCCGTGCGGGCCCGGTGCGGGGACGCCGGGCGCGGGTCGGTGCGCGGACCGCATGTCCCCATCCTGCGACCGCCGCGGGCTCCGCGCACGGCGCGGGATCCGGCGCGGCCCGCTACGGTGCCGCCGTGGCCGCCCCCCTCGTCGTCAGCCTGCCCGACGCGTCCTGGGTGCAGGACCTGGACCCGCTGCCGGCCGGTGTGCACGCGCTCGTGTGGGACCTGCGCTCCCCGGTCCCGCAGCCGGCGCCGGAGGTCGTCGTGCCGCCGTACATGAGCCCGCCGGAGCTGCTGGACGCCCTGCGCGGGGTGCCGGGCGTGCGGCTGGTGCAGTCGCTGAGCAACGGTTACGACGGGGTGCCGGAGCGGCTCGCGCCCGCCGTGACGCTGTGCAACGCGGCGGGCGTCCACGACACCTCCACCGCGGAGCTGGCCGTGGCCCTGGCGCTGGCCGCCCGCCGCGGCCTCGACGAGGACGTGCGGGCGCAGGCCGAGGGCGCGTGGCGGCCCGGGACGCGACGGGCGCTGGCCGACGGCCGCGCCCTCGTCCTCGGCTGGGGCGGGGTGGGGCGGGCCACCGCCGCCCGGCTGGCCGCCTTCGAGGTGGACGTCACCGCCGTCGGCACCCGCGCGCGGGTGGAGGACGGCGTGCGGGTGCACGCGGTGGAGGAGGTGCACGGGCTGCTGGCCCACCACGACCTCGTCGTGCTGGCCTGCCCGCTGACCGAGCGCACCCGCGGTCTCGTCGACGCCGCGTTCCTGGCCGCGATGCCCGACGGCGCGCTGCTCGTCAACGTCGCCCGCGGCCCGGTCGTGGACACCACCGCGCTGCTCGCCGAGCTGCGCAGCGGCCGGCTGCGGGCGGCCCTCGACGTCACCGACCCCGAGCCGCTGCCCGCCGGCCACCCGCTGTGGACGGCGCCCGGGGTGCTCGTCAGCCCGCACGTGGGCGGCAACTCCTCGGCGTTCCGCCCCCGGGCGCTGCGGCTGCTGCGCGAGCAGTTCGGGCGCCTGGCCGCGGGCGAGGCGCCGCGCAACGTCGTGCGGGCCGGCCGCGCGGGCTGAGGGGTTCCCCCGCGGCCGGCCGCCACCCCAGACGTACGCCTCGCGTTCCCCCGCCGGTCACGTGCTCTGCACGTCGCGCGTCACCTCCGCACCTAGCGTCGGCGCCGACCCCCGGCTCTGGACGGAGATGACCATGACCGAGACGAACCGCACACCGCGCCGGTCGCTGCCCCTGCTGAACGCCGTCCGGCACGGCAGCCGCAGCCACACCACGTGCTTCTACAAGTGCGGCAACGCCTGCGACGCCGCCGTGCCCAACCGGACGGACAACCCCACCTTCGCCGACGTCGTCCGCGCGGCGGTCAGCCGCCGCAGCGTCCTGAAGGTCGGCGGCGTCAGCGCCCTCGTCGTCTCGGCCGCCTCCTCGGCCGCGGCCGCCGACGGCGAGCGCGCCACCAAGGCCGCCCTGGACGCCGCGGGGGCCGACACCCCGTGGGCGGCGCTGCCCGGCTCCGACCTGACGTTCTGGCCGGTGGAGCAGAACCTGGACGACGAGCTCGTCACGGCCCACGGCTACCAGTACTCCGTGGTCATGCGCTGGGGCGACCCGGTCGAGGAGGGGGCGCCCGTCTTCGACGTCGACCGCCAGACGCCCGAGGCGCAGGCCAAGCAGTTCGGCTACAACTGCGACTACATCGGCCTGCTGCCGCTGGGGGAGGGCGAGCTGCGCGCGCTGCTCGTCGTCAACCACGAGTACACCAACGAGCAGCTCATGTTCTCCGGCGTGGCGAGCGAGGACGCGCCCACGACCCCGGAGCAGAAGCGGATCGCGATGATGGCGCACGGCATCTCCGTCGTGGAGGTCGAGCGCGAGCCCGGTTCGGGCCGCTGGCGGCAGGGCACCCCCAGCGGGTACAACCGCCGGATCACCGCGGACACCCCGATGGAGCTCACCGGCCCGGTGGCCGGGTCGGAGTACGTGCGGACCTCCGCCGACCCCGAGGGCCGCACCGTCCTGGGCACCCTGAACAACTGCGCCGGCGGCATGACCCCGTGGGGGACGACCCTGCACGGCGAGGAGAACTTCAACCAGTACTTCGGCACCAGCGCGCCGATCGTGGAGCACCGCGCCGAGCCGCGGCTCGCGCGCTACGGCGTCTCCGCCGAGGACCGCGCGGTCCGGCACTGGGAGGACGTCGACCCGCGCTTCGACCTCGCCAAGGAGCCCAACGAGGTCAACCGCTTCGGGTACGTCGTCGAGCTCGACCCGTACGACCCCACCGCCAAGCCGAAGAAGCGCACCGCGATGGGCCGCTTCAAGCACGAGGGCGCCAACATCCAGATCGCCGAGGACGGGCGCGTGGTGGCCTACTCCGGCGACGACGAGCGCTTCGACTACATCTACAAGTTCGTCTCGCACAAGCGCTACGCCCCCGGCGACGACCCGGCCTCCCGCGCGCACAACCTGACCCTGCTGGAGGACGGCGACCTCTACGTGGCGCGGTTCACCGGCGACTCCCCGGCCGAGCAGATCGACGGCAGCGGCGAGGTGCCCGTCGACGGCGGTTTCGACGGCACGGGCCAGTGGATCCCGCTCGTCCTCGACGGCCGGTCGATGATCCCCGGCAAGTCGGTGGCCTGGGTCCTCACCTTCACCCGCCTGGCGGCGGACCGCCTCGGCAAGCGCCTCGACGAGCGGGGGAACTTCTACGACCCCGCCGCCCCCGTGGTGGTGGCGCCGGAGATGGTGCCCACCCGCATGGACCGCCCCGAGGACATCCAGGTCAACCCGGTGAACGGGCGCGTCTACGCCGCCCTGACGAACAACTCCAACCGGACCGAGGGCCCCGACGAGGCGAACCCCCGCACCCGCTCCTGGGGTTTCGACCTGGAGGAGGGCACCTACGAGGAGCGCGCCGGCAACCGCAACGGCCACGTCGTGGAGTGGCAGGAGACGAACGGCGCGGCGGGCACCGACTTCTACTGGCGGATCTTCCTGCTCGCCGGCGACCCGGAGGACCCCGGCACCTACTTCGCCGGCTACGACAAGTCCCAGGTCAGCGCGCTCTCCTGCCCGGACAACCTCGAGTTCGACCCCGCGGGCAACCTGTGGATCTCCACCGACGGCAACGTGCTGTCCACCCGCAACCGGCTGGCGGGCACGTTCGCCGGGACGAACGACGGGCTGTTCGCGGTGCCGACCGCCGGCCCGGAGCGCGGGCACGTCAAGGCGTTCCTCACCGTGCCGCTCGGCGCGGAGTGCAGCGGGCCCCTCATCAGCCGCGACGCCCGCTCGGTGTTCGTCTCGGTGCAGCACCCCGGTGAGACGACCGGCTCCACGCGCGACACCCCGTCGAGCACGTGGCCGGACCGGGCCCCGTTCCGGCCCTTCCCGCGGCCCAGCGTCGCGGTCGTCTACCGCACCGACGGCGGTCGCGTCGGCAGCTGACCCCGTCCCGTCGTCCCCGGGGGCGGCGGCCGGTGCGCGGTCCGCGCGCTGGCCGCCGCCCCTGGGCGCCGGTACGGTCACCGGCGTGGGGGACGATCTTCGGGGGGCCGTCGTCGCCGCGGTGGTCGAGGCCGTGTGGGCCGACGGCGAGCCGTGGGTGGCGTGCCGCGCCGTGCGCGACGGCGCCGGCGACGTCGTCGACCTGGAGTACGTGCTGGCCAACGACGCCGCGCAGGCGCTGGTGGGGATGGGCCCGCTCGTCGGGCGGCGGATGCTGGAGCTGCTCCCCCAGGTGCGCGAGGGGGTGTTCGCCCACCTGCGCCGGGCCGTGGAGGACGGCGGTGCCCGGACGGTGCGCCTGCCGACCCTCGCCGCCACCGACCCCTCCGCGTGGACGGGGACGTGGACCTGGATGGAGCTGCGCGCCGCCGGCGACGTGCTCGTCGTGCACTGGCGCGACGCCACGGCCGAGCACGAGCTGGCCGAGGCCAGCCGTCGCAGCGAACGCCGGCTGGCCGCGCTCGTCGAGCACGCCAGCGACGTCGTCTCCGTCGTGGGCGCCGACCGCACCGTCACCTACGTCACGCCCGCCGTCGAGCGGGTGCTGGGCCGCTCCGTGCTCGGGGAGGACCTCCTCGCCTCCGCCCGCCCCGACGCCGTCGCGGCCGCGGCGGCCGCCCTCGACGCGCTGACCGCGGGGCCGCCCGGTGCCGCCGTCGAGCTGGAGCTGCCGCTGCGCCACGCCGACGGCCGCTGGGTGGACGTCGCCGTCCGGGCCACCAACCACCTCGCCGACCCCGCCGTCGCCGGGATCGTCGTCAACTGGCGCGACGTCACCGAGGAGCGCGCCCTCGCCGAGCGGCTGCGCCAGGAGGCGCTGCACGACCCCCTCACCGGCCTGCCGAACCGGCGCCTCTTCGACGAGGAGCTGGAGCGGGCGCTGGCCTGCACCGAGCGCGACGGCACCGGCCTGGGCGTCGTGTTCTGCGACCTGGACCACTTCAAGGCCGTCAACGACGGCCTCGGCCACCCAGTCGGTGACGAGCTGCTGCGGGCCGTGGCCGCCCGGCTGCGCGGCAGCGTGCGCCCCTCCGACGTCGTCGCGCGCATCGGCGGCGACGAGTTCGTCGTGCTCGCCGTCGGCCTGACCCCGCAGGCGGGCTCGGAGGAGCTGTCGGCCCTGGCCGGCCGGATCCGCGCCGCGGTGCGCGGGGAGTACCGCCTCGGCCCGCGCGAGGTGGTGCTCACCGCCACCCTCGGCGCCGCCGCCGGGACCTGGCCGCGGGCCGCGGCGGACGTCCTCGCCGACGCCGACGCCGCGCTGTACGAGGCCAAGCGCAGCGGCCGCGACCGCGTGGAGGTGTTCGACGACGGCATGCACCGGCGCGCCGCCGAGCGCCTCGACCTCGGGGCCGCGCTGCGCCGCGCCCTCGGCGGTGGCGAGCTGCAGGTGCACTACCAGCCGCAGGTCGACGTCGTCACCGGCCGCACGAGCGGCGCGGAGGCGCTGCTGCGCTGGGTGCACCCCGAGCGGGGGGTGCTGCCGGCCGGGCAGTTCCTGCCGATGGCGGAGGAGAGCGGCCTCATGGTCGACGTGGGGGCCTGGGTGCTCACCGCGGCGATGACGGGCGCCGCCGGCTGGCGGGGCGAGCAGGGCCCCCCGCCGCGGGTCACGATCAACCTGTCCCGCCGGCAGCTGGCCCACCCCGGGCTGCTCGACGACATCGAGGCGGCGCTGGAGGTCAGCGGCATCGAACCGCCCCGGGTGGAGTTCGAGGTCACCGAGCAGGTGGTCCTCGGTGACGTCCGCACCAGCGAGCGCGTGCTGCCGGCGGTGCGGGCCCGCGGTTTCGGCATCGCGCTGGACGACTTCGGCACCGGCTACTCGTCGCTGACGTGGTTGCAGCGGCTGCCGGTGGACACCGTGAAGCTGGACCGCAGCGTCATCGAACCCCTCGCCGCCGAGGCGGGCAGCGCCGCCGCCACCGACGGCCGGCGCACGGTGGGGGCGGTGACGACCTTCGCCCACGCCCTGGGCCGCACCGTGACCGCCGAGGGGGTGGAGACGGCGCAGCAGCACCGGGCGCTGCGCGACCTCGGCTGCGACAGCGCCCAGGGCTTCCTCTACGGGCGGCCGGCCGCCGTCCTCACCGCCGCGGGCGTGCCCGCC
>NZ_BAABIL010000044.1:0-9488 GCF_039542765.1 Kineococcus glutinatus | reverse complement strand
CCCGCGGGTGCAGTCGGCCAGCTGACCGCCCCCCCGCGTCGGTCCCCGCGTCGGTGGCAGCACCTACGCTGACCCGCGTGACCGCCCCCGCCGCGCCGCAGCCGACCGCGACCACCCGCACCGGGGCCGGCACCGCCCCGCCCGCGACGGCTCGCCCCCGCCTGCTGCTCGTCGACGGGCACTCCCTGGCCTACCGCGCCTTCTTCGCGCTGCCGGTGGAGAACTTCACCACCTCCACCGGCCAGCACACCAACGCCGTCTACGGCTTCACCTCCATGCTCATCAACGTGCTGCGCGACGAGGAGCCGACGCACCTGGCGGTCGCCTTCGACGTCTCGCGCCAGACGTTCCGCACCGCCGAGTACGCCGAGTACAAGGCCAACCGCGCCAAGAGCCCGACCGAGTTCGCCGGGCAGGTGGAGCTGGTCAAGGAGGTCCTCGACGCCCTGCACGTGCCGGTCGTCGTCAAGGACGGCTACGAGGCCGACGACGTGATCGCCACCCTCACGACGCAGGCCGTCGCCGCCGGCTACGAGGTCCTCGTCTCCACCGGTGACCGCGACTCCCTGCAGCTCGTCAGCGACGACGTCACCGTCCTCTACCCCCGCAAGGGCGTCTCCGACCTGGTGCGGATGACCCCCGAGGTCGTGGCCGAGCGCTACGGCGTGCCCCCGCAGCGCTACCCCGACCTCGCCGCCCTCGTCGGGGAGGACAGCGACAACCTCCCCGGCGTGCCCGGCGTGGGCCCCAAGACGGCCGCCAAGTGGATCGCCGCCTACGACGGCCTCGACGGCGTCATCGCCCGGGCCGGGGACATCAAGGGCAAGGCGGGGGAGAGCCTGCGGGCGCACCTGGACGGCGTGCTGCGCAACCGCCGGCTCAACGCCCTCGTGCGCGACCTCGACCTCGGCGTCGACGTCGCGGACCTGCACCGGCGCAGCTGGGACCGCGAGCGCGTGCACACCGTCTTCGACGGCCTGGAGTTCCGCGTGCTGCGCGAGCGCCTCTTCGCGACCCTCACCGCCGCCGAGCCGGAGGCCGAGGAGGGTTTCGGCGTCGACGGGCGGGTGCTGGCCCCCGCCGAGGTCGCCGGCTGGCTCGCCGAGCACGCCACCGGGCGCACCGGCCTGCACGTGGCCGGCAGCTGGGCCGCCGGCAGCGGCGACGTCAGCGGCCTGGCGCTGGCCACCGCCGCCGGCACCGCCGCGTGGCTGGACCCGACCGGTCTCGACGAGGAGGCCGAGGGCGCGCTCGCGGCCTGGCTGGCCGATCCCGGGCGCCCCAAGGTCGCCCACGACGTGAAGGGGCCCAGCCACGCGCTCGCCGCCCGCGGCTGGCAGCTGCGCGGCCTGGTGCAGGACACGGCCCTGGCGGCGTACCTGTGCTACCCCGACCAGCGCAGCTACGACCTCGCGGAC
The DNA here is from genome assembly GCF_039542765.1 of Kineococcus glutinatus. NCBI lineage: Bacteria > Bacillati > Actinomycetota > Actinomycetes > Kineosporiales > Kineosporiaceae > Kineococcus > Kineococcus glutinatus. The sequence goes on along the minus strand of NZ_BAABIL010000044.1, from coordinate 8,070 downwards.
CTCGCGGTGCGCCACCTGGGCCGGGAGCTGCGCGCGGAGGTGGCGGCGCCGGAGCCGGCGGCGCAGCTGGAGCTGGACGCGGGGGAGGGGCCGCTGGGCTCCGACCGCCACGCCGCCGCCGAGGACGCCATGGTGCGCGCCCTCGCCGTCGCCGAGCTCGCCGACGTGCTGGCCGCCGAGCTGGAGCAGCGGGGCGGGACGCGGCTGCTGGCGGAGGTGGAGCTGCCCCTGGTCGACGTGCTGGCCCGCACCGAGCGCGCGGGCATCGCGGTGGACACCGCGCTGCTGGCCGACCTCGAGCAGCGCTTCGCCGACCGCGTCGCCGAGGCGCAGGCGCTGGCGTTCGAGGTGATCGGCACCCAGATCAACCTGGGCTCGCCCAAGCAGCTGCAGACGGTGCTGTTCGACCAGCTGCAGATGCCCAAGACCAAGCGCACGAAGACGGGGTACACCACCGACGCCGACGCGCTGGCCGCGCTCTACGTGCGCACGGAGCACCCGTTCCTCATGCACCTGCTCGCCCACCGCGACGCCAGCCGGCTGCGGCAGACGGTGGAGGGGCTGCGCAAGGCCGTCGGCGACGACGGGCGCATCCGCACGACCTTCCAGCAGATGATCGCCGCCACGGGCCGGCTCAGCTCCACCGACCCCAACCTGCAGAACATCCCCATCCGCACCGAGGAGGGACGGCGCATCCGGGCGGCCTTCGTCGTGGGCGCCGACGCCGAGGGCCCCTTCGAGAGCCTCCTCAGCGCCGACTACTCCCAGATCGAGATGCGGATCATGGCGCACCTGTCCGGCGACGAGGGGCTCATCGCCGCCTTCCGCTCGGGGGAGGACCTGCACCGCTTCGTGGGCTCGCGCGTCTTCGAGGTGGCCCCCGCGGAGGTGACCTCCGAGATGCGCGCCAAGATCAAGGCGATGTCCTACGGGCTGGCCTACGGGCTGTCCCCGTTCGGCCTGTCCAACCAGCTGAAGGTCTCCGTGGAGGAGGCGCGCACGCTGATGGACGAGTACTTCCAGCGCTTCGGCGGGGTGCGCGACTACCTGCACGGCGTGGTGGAGGAGGCCCGCCGCACCGGGTACACCGAGACGATCCTCGGCCGCCGCCGCTACCTGCCCGACCTGGTCAGCGACAACCGCCAGCGCCGGGACATGGCCGAGCGGATGGCGCTCAACGCCCCCATCCAGGGATCGGCCGCCGACATCATCAAGGTGGCGATGCTCGGCGTGGACGCGGCGCTGGCGCGGGCGGGGCTGCGCTCGCGGGTGCTGCTGCAGGTGCACGACGAGCTCGTGCTGGAGGTCGCGCCGGGGGAGCGGGCCCAGCTGGAGGAGCTGGTGCGCGCCGAGATGGCCGCCGCGGCTCAGCTGCAGGTGCCGCTGGAGGTCTCCGTCGGGGTGGGCCGCTCCTGGCACGACGCCGGGCACTGACGCCCGGCGCCGCCGGGTGGGTGCGGGCCGCGGGTCAGGCGGTGGGTGAGCGCCGGGCCACCAGGATCGCCGTGCCCGGCACGAGTTCGCCGCGCAACCGGCTCCAGCCGCCCCAGACCTGATCACCGGCCGACCACTCCGGTTCGACGAGGTCGGCCAGCACGAACCCGGCGGCGGCCAGGGCCCGCACCCAGTCGCCCAGGGTCCGGTGGTGCTCGACGTAGCGGACCGCGCCCTCCTCGTCCGCCTCCACGTAGGGCGTGCGGTCGAAGTAGGAGTGGCGCACCACGAGGCCGTCGGCGCCGGGCAGGTCGGGCAGGGCCCAGCGCAGCGGGTGGGGGACGCTCGCGGCGAGGAGGCCACCGGGCACGAGCACCCGCGCCACCTCCGCGAGCACCTCGCCGACGTCCGCGACGAACGGCAGGGCCCCGTAGGCGGAGCACACCACGTCGACGCAGCCGTCCGCCAGCGGCAGCCGGCGCGCGTCGCACTGCACGAGGTCGGTGCGCACCCCCGCGGACGCGTCCAGGGCGCGGGCCTCGCGCAGCATGCCGGCGGACAGGTCGACGGCGATCACGTGCGCGCCCCGGCCGGCGAGCCACCGCGCGCACTGCGCCCCGCCGCAGCCGACCTCCAGCACCCGCCGGCCGCGCACGTCGCCGAGGACGCCCGCGTCGGCCTCCCGCAGCCCCTCCGGTCCCCAGACGAAGTCCGAGACCCCCAGGAAGGAGCCGTGCTCGGCCCGGTAGCCGGCGGCGTCGGCGTCCCACCACGAGCGGTTGGCCCGGGCGGAGGTGTCCGCGTCGACCGGCCAGCGCCCCACCCGGGGCTGCGGCTCGGGCTGCGGATGGGGCGGGGGCGCGTCGGCCGGGCTGGTGTCCACCGCTGCATCCTCGCGCGCCGGGTGCACCGGCGGCCGCGGTGGTCGAGCGCCTGCCCGTACGTACGTTCAGTTATCGTGCACAACGACGCGCCAACACCGTGTCCCCGACCTGCCCACCTCGCACCGCCCGGACGACGGGGGAGCGGGGGCGCTTGGCCGCTCCAGGTGCGCCCGGTAGACTGGATGGGCGAGCACCGCGCCCACCGACATCCCGCAGGGAACGGCGAGCACGCCTCGTGGTCGCTTCGGAACACCCCTGCGATCCCCATCGACGACTGTCCACGACGGAGCCCCTCCTTCATGACCACCACCACGACCGCTCCGGCGGGTTCGACTCCCCAGATCGCGATCAACGACATCGGATCGGCGGAGGAGTTCCTCGCCGCGGTCGACGAGACGATCAAGTACTTCAACGACGGCGACATCGTCTCCGGGACGATCGTCAAGGTCGACCGCGACGAGGTGCTGCTCGACATCGGGTACAAGACGGAGGGTGTCATCCCCTCCCGCGAGCTCTCGATCAAGCACGACGTCGACCCCAGCGAGGTCGTCGGCGTCGGTGACGAGGTCGAGGCCCTGGTCCTCCAGAAGGAGGACAAGGAGGGCCGGCTGATCCTGTCCAAGAAGCGCGCCCAGTACGAGCGCGCCTGGGGCACGATCGAGGCCAAGAAGGAGGCCGACGAGGTCGTCGAGGGCACCGTCATCGAGGTCGTCAAGGGCGGTCTCATCCTCGACATCGGCCTGCGCGGCTTCCTGCCCGCCTCCCTGGTGGAGATGCGGCGCGTGCGCGACCTGCAGCCCTACGTCGGCAAGACGATCGAAGCCAAGATCATCGAGCTCGACAAGAACCGCAACAACGTGGTGCTCTCCCGCCGTGCGTGGCTGGAGCAGACCCAGTCCGAGGTGCGCCAGACCTTCCTGCAGACCCTGCAGAAGGGCCAGGTGCGCTCCGGCGTCGTGTCCTCGATCGTCAACTTCGGTGCGTTCGTCGACCTCGGCGGCGTCGACGGCCTGGTGCACGTCTCCGAGCTGTCCTGGAAGCACATCGACCACCCCAGCGAGGTCGTCGAGGTCGGCCAGGAGGTCACCGTCGAGGTGCTCGACGTGGACATGGACCGCGAGCGCGTCTCGCTGTCGCTGAAGGCCACGCAGGAGGACCCCTGGCAGCACTTCGCCCGGACCCACGCGATCGGGCAGGTCGTGCCGGGCAAGGTCACCAAGCTCGTGCCGTTCGGTGCGTTCGTGCGCGTCGACGACGGCATCGAGGGCCTGGTGCACATCTCCGAGCTGGCCGAGCGCCACGTCGAGGTGCCCGAGCAGGTCGTCCAGGTCAACGCCGACATTTTCGTCAAGGTCATCGACATCGACCTCGAGCGCCGGCGGATCTCGCTGTCCCTCAAGCAGGCCAACGAGGCCGTCGCCGCCGCCGGCGAGGAGTTCGACCCCTCGCTGTACGGCATGGCGGCGGACTACGACGAGCAGGGCAACTACAAGTACCCCGAGGGCTTCGACCCCGAGACCAACGAGTGGCTCGAGGGGTACGAGACCCAGCGCGAGGAGTGGGAGCGGCAGTACGCCCTCGCCCACGAGCGCTGGGAGGCCCACCGCCGCCAGGTCGCCGAGGCGGCCGAGGCGGAGGCCGCCCGCGCCGACGCCGGCGAGGACGTCGAGACCGGCGTCAGCTCGTCGGCCCCGTCGACGAGCTACACCTCCGAGGCGCCGGAGGCCCAGGGCACCCTGGCCTCCGACGAGGCCCTGGCCGCCCTGCGCGAGAAGCTCACCGGCGGCGCCTGAGCCGCACCTGACGGCGGTGTGAACCGCTGATCCGCGAGAGCCCCACCCGGGACCACCCGGGTGGGGCTCTCGTGCGTCGTGGGGGCGGTGGAGTGCGACCTCGGACCCAGGGCGGCCCCGGGTCCCCGGCCCGGGTCCGCCGGCCTCAGGCCCGGGCGCCGTGGCGGGGTGCGGGGGTGCGGCGCGCGGGGGCCGGGGGTGGTCCCGTGCTCGCCCGCACCACCAGCGCCAGGTCGTCGCGACCGGCGGGCACCTCCTGGGAGGCCAGCCGTCGCAGCAGCACCTGCACGCAGCGGCGCCCGATCTCGGTGAAGTCCTGGCGCACGGTCGTCAGGGGCGGGTTCAGGTAGGCCGCCTCGGGCACGTCGTCGTAGCCGACGACGCTGACGTCGTCGGGCACCACCAGCCCTCGTTCCGCCGCGGCGCGCACCACCCCGATGGCCATGTGGTCGCTGGCGGCGAAGACCGCGGTGGCGCCGGCGGCGAGCAGCTCGTGACCGGCGGCGTGGCCGCCGGCGGCGGTCCAGTCGCCCCGCGCCGGGTGCGGCACGGGCCGGCCGGCCTCCACCAGCGCCGTGCGCCAGCCGGTGGCGCGCGCCCGCGACTCCGCCCAGTCCTGCGGCCCGGCGATGTGGTGAACGGTGCGGTGGCCGAGCCGGAGCAGGTGCGCGGTGGCGGTGCGGGCCGCGGCCAGCTCCGCCCAGTACGCGTCCGGCACGCCGTCACCGTCCAGGCCGGGGGCGAGCACGCAGGGCACCAGCGCCCCGGCGGTCTGCACGGCGTGCTGCGAGGCGTCCTCGGGCACGACGGCCACGACGCCCTCCACGGACTGCGCGTGCAGCTCCTCGAAGGCGTCGGTCACGGCCTCGGGCGCCAGGTCGGTCACCATGACGAGGCTGACGGAGTAGCCGGCGGCGCGGGCGGCCTCCTGCACCCCCTGCAGCACCATCGTCGGCCCGTAGACCGCCGTGGTGGTGGCGACGACGCCGATGCGGTGGGAGCGACGCGTCACGAGCGCGCGGGCGGCGGCGTTGGGGCGGTAGCCCAGCTCGGCGATGGCCTGCTCCACGCGTTCGCGGGTGCGGCGCGCCACGACGGGAGAACCCCGCACCACGCGCGAGACCGTCTGCTGGGAGACGCCGGCGCGCTCGGCGACGTCGGCCAGGACGGGAGTGCGCGGTAGGTCCCGGCCCGGCCCCGCGGCGTCCGCCGCGGGCTGGTCGGACCCCGCCGCGGTCTGCTCGGACCCTGCCATGGGCGCATCCTGACTGTCGGCGGGCACCGCGGTGCACCGGACGGGAGAGCGGGGAGGGGCGGCCACCGGCCCGACGGGCACCGGCCGGGAGGCGGCGCACGGGGCGCGCCCGGACTCCCCGGCGTCAGGGTAGCCCAGCTCCGCCCGGCTGGGACCGCCACTCCGGGCGCCGGTTCTCGGCCGATCAGGGGAGCTTCCACGGCTGCGGCGAGTCGCTTGACGCCCCGGTTGCTAACGTTAACAATTGCGGGCGTCCCACCAGCCCCACCGCCGCCGCCCGGGTCGACGCAGCCCGGTCCCGGCGAGGTGGGCCGCGTCGTCCCCGACGCCCGAAACCCACGTCATGGCAGTCCGCCACATGACGCTCACGAGGTACAGAGGAGTTCCGCCGTGACCAACCGTCCCCTTCTCGCACTCACCACCGGCCTGGTCCTCGCGCTCTCCGCCTGCGGTGGTTCCGGCGCCGGCGGCGGCGAGAACTCCGGCAGCGCCGCGCCGGCCGACGGCGACATCACCGTCGGCGTGTCCATGCCCACCCAGACCTCCGAGCGCTGGATCGCCGACGGCGACTCCGTCGAGCAGGGCCTGAAGGACGCCGGCTACGAGGTCGACCTGCAGTTCGCCAACGACGACATCCCCACCCAGTCGCAGCAGATCGACCAGATGATCACCAAGGGCCACGACGTCCTCATCATCGCCGCGATCGACGGCACCGCGCTGACCAGCCAGCTCGCGGCCGCCGAGGCCGCGGGCATCGAGGTCATCTCCTACGACCGCCTCATCCGCGGCAGCGCCGACGTCGACTTCTACGTCTCCTTCGACAACGAGAACGTCGGCGTGCAGCAGGCGACCTCGCTGCTCAACGGCCTCGGCCTGCTGAACCCGGACGGCTCCCGCGGCACCGCGACCGGCCCGTTCAACGTCGAGCTGTTCGCCGGCTCGCTGGACGACAACAACGCGCACTTCTTCTGGAAGGGCGCCATCGACACCCTCAAGCCGTTCATGGACGACGGCAGCATCGTCGTGAAGTCCGGCCAGACCGACATCGGCCAGGCCGCGACCCTGCGCTGGCAGCAGGAGACCGCGCAGCAGCGCATGGAGAACCTGCTGACCTCCACCTACAACGACGGCAGCACCGTCCAGGGCGTCCTGTCGCCCTACGACGGCATCTCGCGCGGCATCATCACCGCGCTGCAGAACGTCGGGTACGGCGCCGCCGGCAAGCCGATGCCGATCATCAGCGGCCAGGACGCCGAGATCGCCTCCGTCAAGCTCATCAACGACGGCGTGCAGTACGCGACGATCTTCAAGGACACCCGCAAGCTCGCCGAGCAGGCGGTGACCGCCGCGCAGGCCTACCTCGACGGGAAGGAGCCGGAGGCCAACGACACCGAGACGTACGACAACGGCGTCAAGGTCGTCCCCTCCTACCTGCTGGAGTCGGAGATCGTCACCAAGGACAACGTGACCTCCGCCCTCGTCGACACCGGCTACTACACCCAGGCCGAGGTCGACGCGGGCCAGGCCGGCTGACGCGACCCGTCACGGGGTCCCCGACCCCCGGTGCCCACCGGGGGTCGGGGACCCGCACCAGCTCCCACCCCACCGGGCGGCCGCGGGCCGCAGCAGAGCAGACGAGGACGGCGAGTCGTCGATGACCGACAACATCCTTCAGATGCGTTCCATCACCAAGACCTTCCCCGGCGTCAAGGCGCTCTCCGAGGTCTCGCTGTCGGTGCGCCGAGGCGAGGTGCACGCCATCTGCGGCGAGAACGGGGCGGGCAAGTCGACGCTGATGAAGGTGCTCTCCGGCGTCTACCCGCACGGCACGTACGAGGGCGAGATCGTCTTCGACGGCGAGGTGTGCCGCTTCCAGGGCATCAACGACTCCGAGCACGCCGGCATCGCGATCATCCACCAGGAGCTGGCCCTCGTGCCGTACCTGTCGATCGCGGAGAACCTGTTCCTGGGCAACGAGATCCGCGGCCGCGGCGGGCTCATCGACTGGAACCGCGCCAACGGCGAGGCGGCCAAGCTCCTGGCGCGCGTCGGCCTCGACGAGAACCCGACCACCCCGATCGGCCAGCTCGGCGTCGGCAAGCAGCAGCTCGTGGAGATCGCCAAGGCGCTCAGCAAGAACGTCAAGCTGCTCATCCTCGACGAGCCCACCGCCGCGCTCAACGACACCGACTCCGCGCACCTGCTGGACCTGCTGCGGGCGCTGCGCCGCGAGGGCATGACGAGCATCATGATCTCGCACAAGCTCAACGAGATCGAGGCCATCGCCGACGCCACGACCATCATCCGCGACGGCCGCAGCATCGAGACGATGGACATGCGCGCCGAGGCCGTCAGCCAGGAGCGCATCATCCGCGGCATGGTCGGCCGCGACCTCGACAGCCGCTACCCCGAGCGCGAGTCGCACCCCGGCGAGGAGGTGCTGCGCATCGAGGACTGGACCGTCGGCCACCCCGTGCAGGACCGCCTCGTCGTCGACGGCGCGAACCTGACCGTGCGCGCCGGTGAGGTCGTCGGCATCGCCGGGCTCATGGGCGCCGGGCGCACCGAGCTGGCGATGAGCGTGTTCGGGCGCTCCTACGGCCGCTACCTGCGCGGGAACCTCTACAAGCGGGGCCGGCAGATCCAGGCCCGCTCCGTGCGGGAGGCGATCCGCCACGGCATCGCGTACGCCACGGAGGACCGC
>NZ_BAABIL010000043.1:0-5492 GCF_039542765.1 Kineococcus glutinatus | reverse complement strand
GGCGCTGTCCGACGTGCGCCTGACGCTGCGGCACGGCGAGGTCCTCGCCCTCGTCGGCGAGAACGGGGCGGGCAAGTCCACGCTGATGAAACTGCTGTCGGGCATCCACGCCCCGGACGCCGGGCGGTTCACCGTCGACGGGCAGGAGGTCCGGATCACCGGTCCGCGGCACGCCCAGCAGCTCGGCATCAGCATCATCCACCAGGAGCTCAACCTCATGCCCGACCTCACGGTCGCGCAGAACGTCCTCATCGGCCGCGAACCCCGCCGCGCCGGGCTGTTCCTCGACACCGCCGAGCTGGACCGCCGCGCCCGCGAGCACCTCCAGCGCCTCGGTCTGCCGCTGGACCCCCGCGCTGTCGTCGGACGGCTGACCGTCGCGCAGCAGCAGATGGTGGAGATCGCCAAAGCGCTGTCCTACGAGGCGCGCATCCTCATCATGGACGAGCCCACCGCCGCGCTGAACCACGCCGAGGTCCAGGTGCTGCACGACCTCATCCGCCGCTTCACCGGCCCCCGCACCGGCGTCATCTACATCTCCCACCGGATGGACGAGCTGGAGGCCGTCTCCGACCGGATCACCGTGCTGCGCGACGGCCGCTACGTCGACACCCGCGACACCCGCTCCACCACGCTGCGGGAGGTCATCTCCCTCATGGTGGGCCGCCCGGTCGACGCGACCACCGGCCGGCAGCCGGCGCGCGCCGAGCGCCCGCCGGTGCTGCAGGTGCGGGGGCTGAGCACCCGGGCGCTGCTGCGCGAGGTCACCTTCGACCTGCACGAGGGGGAGATCCTCGGTTTCGCCGGGCTCATGGGCGCCGGGCGCACCGAGGTCGCCCGCGCGATCGTCGGCGCCGACCGCCGCAGCACGGGAACGGTCCTGCTGCGCGGCCGGGAGGTGTCCGTGCCGAACCCGGCCCGCGCCGCCCGCCTCGGGATCGGCTACCTGTCGGAGGACCGCAAGGGCCTGGGCCTGCTGCTGGAGCGCAGCATCGCCGAGAACATCGCCCTCAGCTCGCTGCGGGACCGCTTCTCCACGGCCGGGTTCGTGCGCGAGCGCACCCTGCGCAGCACCGTCCGCCAGCAGATCGACGCCCTGCGGATCCGCACGCCCTCGCCGGAGCGGCGCGTCAAGGACCTCTCCGGCGGCAACCAGCAGAAGGTCGCCCTCGCCAAGTGGCTGGTCAAGGACTGCGACGTCCTCGTCGTCGACGAGCCCACCCGCGGCATCGACGTCGGCGCCAAGGAGGAGATCTACGCGATCCTCGACGCCCTCGCCGCGCAGGGGAAGTCCATCATCATGATCTCCTCCGAGCTGCCGGAGGTGCTGCGGATGTCGCACCGCATCGCCGTCATGAACGAGGGCCGCATCACCGGGTTCCTCGAGGGCCGCAGCGCCACCCAGGAGGACGTCATGCACCTGGCGACCCTGCGCCCGCCGGGGGCGGGTGCGGGCGCCCCCCTCCCCGCACCCGTCCCCACCACCCCCACGAGAGCAGGCCGGCAGTGACCACCACCACGTCCCCCGAGGGCACCCGCAACGGCGGGGGCGCCGCGGCGCCGCGCCGCGGCGGTGCCGCCGCCGCGGCGCGGAACAAGCTGCAGCAGCTGCTGGCGTTCGCCAGCCTCATCGTGATCTTCCTGTTCTTCTTCATCATGAGCCCGAACTTCGCCACGACGAGCAACGTGACGAGCATCCTGTTCTCCACCGTGGTCATCGGGACCCTCGCGGTGGGCACCACGTTCGTCATCATCACCGGCGGCATCGACCTGTCCATCGGCACCGGCATGACGCTGTGCGCGGTGATGTCCGGGGTGTTCATCGTCGACGCCGGCCTACCGGTGCCCCTCGGGGTGCTGGGCGCCGTCCTCTTCGGCGGGCTGCTCGGCCTCGTCAACGGCCTCAACACCGCCCTGCTGAAGATCCCGCCGTTCATCGCGACCCTGGCGATGATGCTGGTGGCGCAGGGCCTGGCGCTGGTCGTCTCCGGCAGCGCGCCGATCTACTTCACCGACTCCCCGGGCTACCTGGACATCTCCACCGGCAGCATCGTGCCCGGCGTCGACTTCCCCAACGCCGTGCTCGTGCTGCTGGCCGCGGCCGTCGTCGCCGCCGTCGTGCTGGGCCGCACGGTGCTGGGCCGCTACACGTACTCCATCGGCAGCAACGAGGAGGCCACGGCGCTGTCGGGCATCGACGTGCGCCGCTGGAAGATCACCGTCTACGCCGTCGCGGGGCTGTTCACGGGGCTGGCCGGTGTCCTCATCTCCGCGCGGCTGGGCTCGGCGCAGCCGGGCACCGGCGTCGGCTACGAACTGCAGGCCATCGCCGCGGTCGTCATCGGCGGCACCTCCCTCACCGGGGGCAAGGGCACCGTCGTGGGCACCCTCATCGGCGCCCTCATCATCTCCGTCCTCAACAACGGCCTCGTCATCATCGGCGTCCCGCAGGAGTGGCAGAACGTCATCCTCGGCGCCGTCATCCTGCTGGCCGTCTACACCGACACGGTGCGCCGCCGCACCGCCTGAGCCGCCCGGCCCACCCCGCCCCCGATCCACCACCCCGCACCGCGACCCCGGCCCGCCCCGCAGGCCGGCGGAAGGAGCACCACCATGAAGGTCAGCAGGACCCTCCGGGCGGGCGCGGCGGCAGCGCTGCTGCTGTCGCTCGCCGCGTGCAACCGGGACGGCGCCGAGACCGCGGGCAGCGACGCCAGCGCCGACGGCCCCTACATCGCCATCGTCTCCAAGGGGTTCCAGCACCAGTTCTGGCAGGCGGTGAAGCAGGGTGCGGAGGAGGCCGCCGAGGAGGCCGGCGCCACCATCTCCTTCGAGGGCCCGCCCACCGAGGCCGACATCGAGATCCAGGTCAACCAGCTCACGCAGGCGCTGGCCAAGAAGCCCGACGCCATCGGTTTCGCCGCCCTCGACAGCCGCGCCGCCGCCCCGCTCATGGAGCAGGCGGAGGAGGCCGGCATCCCCGTCGTGGCGTTCGACTCCGGCGTCGACAGCGACGTGCCCGTGACGACGGCCTCCACCGACAACAAGGCCGCGGCCGCGGCGGCCGCCGAGCACATGGCCGAGCTCATCGGCGGCAAGGGCAAGGTCGCCCTCGTCGTGCACGACCAGACCAGCCGCTCGGGCATCGACCGCCGCGACGGGTTCGTGGAGTGGATGGAGGCCAACGCCCCCGACGTGGAGCTGCTGCAGCCGCAGTACGGCGGCGGCGACCAGGCGAAGTCCGCCGACATCACCAAGAGCATCCTCACCGCCAACCCCGACGTCGTCGGCATCTACGGCTCCAACGAGGGCTCCGCGATCGGCGTCGTCAAGGGGGTGCAGGAGAGCGGGCGCACCGGCGTCACGATCGTCGGGTTCGACTCCGGCAAGGCGCAGAAGGACGCCATCACCTCCGGCCTGGAGGCCGGTGCCATCACGCAGGACCCCGTCGCGATCGGGCGGGAGACGGTGGAGGCGGCGCTGAAGGCGATCGAGGGCGAGGAGCTGCCGGAGACGATCGACACCGGGTTCCACTGGTACGACAAGACCACCATCGACGACCCGGAGATCGCCGCCGCGCTCTACGACTGAGGCGCGCTCAGCGGGGGGCGGGGACGTCCGGTGCGCGACGCGCGGCGCGTCGCGCACCGGACGTCCCCCTCCCGGCGGGTGCACCCCACGGGCCGGGCTCAGGCGCCGCCCTCGGCCAGCGTCACCGCCAGCGGCGTGAAGGCCTCGCCCCGCACGTCCACGCCCTCGGCCTCCAGCTCCGCCAGCGCCTTCTCCACGTACTCGTTGGTCCACGCCTCCGGGCCCGGGTCCTGCGTGATGACGGTCCGCCCCTCGGCGTTCCTCGTGCCCCTGGCGATCTCCACGGTGCGCGCCCAGGCGGCCTCGTCGACGACCCCCGCCCCGGCCGGCGCCGGCCAGACGAGCTTGTTCACCTCGTTCACCTGCCACAGCTGGTGGCTGGCGCCGAGGGTCGAGCCCTTCGCCACGACGATGTCGCGGGCGGCCTCCGGCTCGTCGCGGGCGTACGCCCAGCCCTTGAGCGACGCCTTGACGAACCGCACCGTCGTCTCCTGGTACGCGGGGTCCGACAGCCGCTCGGTGTTCGCCCAGATCGCGTCCTGCAGCATCGCGGTGCCGACGTCGTTCCAGTCGAGCACGGTGAAGTCCGCCGCGGTGTGGAGCTGCCCCGTCGCGGGGTCCACCGCCTCCAGCAGCTGGGCGTACTCGTTGTACGTCATGGCCTGCGCGGCGTCGACGTCGCCCTGCAGCAGCCCGAGCATGTCGAACTGCTGCTGCACGAGGGTGACGTCCGCGCCCGGGTCGAGGCCCGCCTCGGTCATCGCGGCGAACAGCTCGTACTCGTTGCCGAAGCCCCAGTTGCCGACCTTCCTGCCGCGCAGGTCCGCCGGGGCGGCGATGCCTGCGTCCTTGAACGACACCTGCAGGGTGCCGGAGCGCTGGAACACCTGGGCGACGTTCGTGATGCCGGCGCCCTGCTCCCGCGAGGCCAGCGCCTTGGGGACCCACGCGATCGCGAAGTCCGCCTGCTGCTGGGCCAGCACCGTCTGCGGCACGATGTCGGTGCCGCCCTCGAGGATCTGCACGTCGAGGCCCTCGTCGCGGTAGTAGCCCTGCTCGACGGCGGCGAAGTAGCCCGCGAACTGCCCCTGCGTCACCCACTGCAGCTGCAGCCGGACGGGCGTGAGGCCGCCCGCGCCGGCGGCGGGGGCCGCGGCGGTCTCGTCGGCGCTGCCGCAGCCGGAGAGGGCGAGGGCACCGGCCCCGAGGGCACCGGTGAGGACGAGGCGGCGGCTGACGGCTGGGGACACGGGGGCTCCTCGGGTGGTGTCGGGCGGGCGTGGTGTCGGGCGGCGCTGCCCGCGGGGGTTCAGCGCAGCGCGGCGGCGGCGCGGTGGGGTATGACGAGCCGCTCCAGCAGCAGGGCGGCGAGGTAGGACGCGAGGCCGAGCAGCACTGCGCCCACGACGTAGGCCCACGCCCGCGGGTAGGCGGTGGCGCTGGCCGCGGACGTGATCCGGGCGCCGAGGCCGTCCTGCAGGCCGCCGAAGTACTCCGCGACGACGGCCGCGATGACCGCCAGCGAGGACGCCAGCCGCAGCCCGGTGAACAGGTGCGGCAGCGCCGAGGGCAGCCGCACGTACCGGGTGGTCTGCCAGCCGCCCGCAGCGCAGGTCCGCAGGAGGTCCAGGTGGACCGCCGACACCTCCCGCAACCCGCGGACGGTGGTGACGTACAGCGGGAAGAACACCGCCACGGCCACGACGAGGCGGCGCGGCACCGGGCTCGTCGAGCCGAACATCGCGTTGAACACCGGCGCCAGCGCGATGATCGGCATGGTGTTCGCCGCCGCCGCCAGCGGGCCGAGCACCTCCTCCAGCAGCCGCAGCCGCGCGCTGAGGACCGCCGCGACGACGCCGGCCGCCGACCCGGCGAGCAGCCCGACGAGCGCGGTGGTGCCC